>JBGSSZ010000668.1:0-18858 GCA_041736785.1 Limnoglobus sp. | reverse complement strand
GGCACGCCTGCTGCAGCCACGGCGGGGAACTTCCCGAACGGCACCAGCAACGGCGGCGCGGGCGACTCCAACGGCAACGGCCTCGGCTTCGACGCCGCCGAAGCTGTCTTCGACTACAACGCGGTCAATACGTTCAGGGGTGCCAACACGCTCGCCATCACAATCGAGTTGCCCTCGACCGTGCTGGCCGGAGTTCGGGCCGGGACGCAACTCACGCCCGAACAAAACGCCGTCGGGTTCTGGGGTCGCACCGAGCTCAACGGGGTGCAGTTGGACCGCATGGGTCGCCCGGCGATCAATACCGCGCTCATCCCGCCGGTGCCGCGTGGCTCGAACATCCCGAACCCCGCCCCCGACCTCCGCACTGCCTTCAATACCGGCCACCCGCGCGACGACCGGGCCAATTTCACCGAGGGCGTCTCCTCCGTGCTCGCCGCGGTCTACCCCATCGGCGGCAACGGGCAGGCTCCCACCGTCGCCAGCCTGCTGCTGCCCGACATCCTGGTCTATGACCCGACCAGCAACGCCGGATTCTTCGGCGACACGCTCGGCACGCTGGGCTCAGCCAACTTCTTCCTCGCCGGCGGCCGCAAGCTCAGCGACGATGTCGTGAGCGTGGAAGTGTCGATCCTGACCGACCCCGACACGCCGTTCAACCTCGACGGCGGCGAAGACACTCTGCCGCTAGTCGCTACGCAGAACGTCGCTGACGACAACGGCCTGATCATCACGGATGGCTCGATTGTAGGCCCGGGCACTGAGTTCGCCGGCATGCAGCGCGTAGTGCTCTTCCCCTACATCGGCGCGCCGAACACCAACCCGACCCCGGCACCATAAGTAGTACGTTTTCGTTCCCGATCTCTGTTCGGGAACGAAACGAAGCCGCTTGGTCGCCTCGTCAATTTCATTCCTTACCCCCTCCCTGTCTTTGCTGGGAGGGGATCGGTCCTTATTGCCTCATTTTTAACACGCGATGCAGGACGAAGCCCCGAACGCGTCCTCGTGTGTCGCGGTCGAGGTGCATTTCCTCCGTTCTGAACATCAGCAACACGCTCAAAAAATACAATGTCCGTGCATCCGAGGAGTGCTTTCATGAAATCAGTCGACGTCATTCTGCTGTCTCGCGAGGATATTCTTGCTCTTGATTTGACACCGCGCGAGGTGGTCGAGGTTGTCGAACACGCACTGACTGAGCACGCAGCCGGCACCTTTGAAATGCACCCCAAGATCGGTGTGCATCCAACCGGCACGGACCCCGCCAACTTCATTCACGCCATGCCTGCCTATCTGAAACAATTGGGAGCCTGCGGATTGAAGTGGGTCGCAGGATTCGCCAAAAACTATCAGCGTGACCTGCCAAACGTCTCCGGACTGCAGGTCTACAACGATACCGCGACCGGCATTCCGCTGGCAGTCATGGAGTGCGGCTATCTGACGGGGCTGCGCACAGCGGCGGTGAGCGCCATCGTCGCCCGTGAATGTGCCATCCCCGATGCGACCACACTCGCACTTGCGGGCTGTGGATTCGAGGGCACAATGCACCTCTGGTTCCTCGCCAACCAAATCCCGAGTCTTCAGGAGATCCGGCTCCATGATATCCGCCCCGCCGCGATGCAGGCTTTGAAGCAGACTGCCAGCAAGTATTTCAGCGGAGAGATCAGGATCTGCGATGACAATCGCAGTTGCTTCGAGGGAGCCGACGTTATTGCGACCTGCACCAACGGCGATGAACAGTTGCTCCGGCCCGAGTGGTTCAAGCCGGGTGCGTTCGCGGTTGGGATCGAAGGAGGCTGCGCGTACACAGCCGAAGCTCTGCACAGTGCGGATAAATTCATCGTCGATGACATACCGCTCGCCGAGTACTTTGACAAAATCGGCAAGGACCGCATGACAGAAGACGGGAAGCCGGATCCAGAATTTCCCGGCGGCTTGCCTGACATCTACGCGACGATCGGCGAGATCGTCACGAACCGGAAGCCCGCACGGTCATCCGCCACGGAACGAATCCTGGCGGTCCCGATCGGCATGGCCATCTGCGATGTCGCCCTCGGACATCTCGCGTACACAAAAGCTGTCAAAAATGGCGTCGGGCAAAAGTTTCGACTCTTCTGATCACATGGGAGGATGGGACCCGGTCCCTGTTTTGGTCCAGAACAGGAACGAGTCAATTGTGATTCATAGATTGTTTCCATGCCCACCACGCCCGTCATTCGCGTCGCGCTCGTGCTCTTTATCGCGGGGGCCGGTGCTTTCGCCCTCACTGCCAGCGAACACTTCAGTCCCCAACTCCGCTCCGCCCTCGGCGTATTCGCGTTTCTCGCCGTCGCGTTCGTCTGCTCGGCCAACCTCCGCGCCGTCAATCCCCGCGTAGTGCTCGCCGGCATCTTTCTGCAGGTGGTCTTTGCAGTACTCATCCTCCGCGTCGATGTCGTCCGCGATGCCTTCAACCACGCTGGCGAGGCCGTGCGCACGCTCATCGGCTACAGTCTCGCCGGGGCCGGGCTGCTGTTCGGTCCGCTCTCCGACGGCTCCAAAATGAAAGGTGCGTTCGGCCCCTTCACCGGCATCCCATTCCTCATCATCCTCTCCTGCACGGTCATCTTCGTCGCTAGCCTCTTCAGCATTCTCTACCACCTCCGCGTGCTGCAAACGATCGTCTGGGTCTTCGCCAAGCTGATGATCCTGCTGATGGGCAAGCGCGGGGTGAGCGGTGCCGAGAGTCTGAGTGCCGCCGCCAATGTCTTCATGGGCCAGACCGAAGCGCCGCTGATCGTGAAGCCGTACATCCTCAAGATGACCCGATCCGAACTGCTCGCGATCATGATCGGCGGCATGGCGACCGTGGCGGGGGGCGTCATGGCGATCTACATCGAAATGGGCGCCGACGCCAAAGCGATCCTCGCCACCAGCGTGATGGCTGCCCCCTGCGGACTTTACATTGCCAAGATCCTGATGCCCGAAACCGAGACGCCTGCGACCCGCGGCACCGTCGAGATTTCCTCGGAACGCACTCACGCCAACATCGTCGATGCGGCCGCGTCGGGAGCCTCCGACGGCATGATGCTCGCTATCAACATCGTGGCCATGCTCATCGCGTTCCTGGCGTTGATCGCGCTCTTCAATGGCGGGCTGCGCCTCATCCACCCGGATTGGTCACTCGAGCGGGGCTTCGCGGTGCTCTTCTCCCCGGTGTCGGCGCTGATGGGTGTGGATGTGGCCGACATCCCCAAAGTGGCTCAGCTTCTCGGCATCAAGCTCGTGGGCAATGAGTTCATCGCGTTTGAGCAACTCACTACCACCATGAAGCCCGGCATGCCCGGCGAGATCAGTGCGCGATCCTATTCGCTGATCACCTACGCACTCACTGGCTTTGCGAACATTGGCAGCATCGGCATTCAGCTCGGCGGTATCGGCGCGATGGCCAAGGAACGCCGCGGAGACCTGGCGCGACTCGGCGGACGGGCCTTGCTGGGCGGATTCCTAGCGACACTCATCAACGCCGCCATCGCGGGGGTCCTGATCAGCTGAACAGTCATTTTCCAGTTCGGACGTTACTTTATTGATGCCTTACAAGAACTGCGGACATTCCCTACAATCGGTTTGATGTGAACTTGCACGTATCGCATCCTGTGGCACAATTGTTTTCCGGATACTCGTTTCTTCTTTTGAGGCTGACTTCAGAGTCAGGAATGGTCGCCCCATGCGATTCGTAATGACACTTGTATTTGCAGCAGTTGCGGCATCCGTCGCCAATGCACAATACGGCAATCTGACCCACAATTTTTTCGGGCCCGCCGGCACACAAACGGCCGCGTTCCCCGGGGCAGTCACATCGGCATCGGGTGTGTCGTTCGTGGGGGTCACCAACGAGCCGACCGTCAACATGATCAACACAAAACAATGGACGAACGGTGCCGTTGCAAACATTGGGGAATACTACGCGTTCAGCTTCCTCACCAATCAGGCCGTCAGTGTGCCGAGCGTCAACGTCAACGTGCTGGCCAGCAACGTCGGGCCGAAATTGTTCGATATCCGCAGCAGTCTGGATAGTTTCACAGCCACGCTTGCGACCGAAAGCACGGTGCAGGGTAGCATTGCGAATGTCACATTTACGCTGCCGACTGCGACGTTTGAAAACATTCCAGCGGGCACCAACCTGGAATTCCGCATCTACGGTTACTCGGCCAACAACAGCGGCACGAACAGCCAGATGGGGTTTATCTCGACGAGCCCGGCCAGCCACGGAATCACGGTGCCGATTTTTGCACCGGTTCCCGAGCCTGCCACAACGACCGCAGTGGCCGCGCTCTGCCTCTTCGCTGGCGGTGCAATCCGCAGAAGGCTCCGGACACCGGCGTAGCAGTGGCTACTGCTTCGCCCCGATGGTGCGGCTGATCGGCTGGATCACCTGCGGCAGGACGTAATCCGCCACGATCTCATCGAGGATCCGCCGCTGGTTGCGGTAGGACTCGGTGAAGGTCTTATAGGGCTGGCGGCCCC
This sequence comes from Limnoglobus sp., assembly GCA_041736785.1. Classification (GTDB taxonomy): domain Bacteria; phylum Planctomycetota; class Planctomycetia; order Gemmatales; family Gemmataceae; genus JBGSSZ01. Next base: position 14,358 of record JBGSSZ010000668.1, on the reverse strand, counting down.
AGAACTGCCGTGCGGTGAAGTAGATGGAGATCGGCACTTCGGGGTAGTTGCCGGTGCGGACGTGATACGCCGTGCTGCGGGTCTCAACGCTGAGCCGACCCTGTAGCTGGCAGCCTTCGTCGAGGGCCAGCATGATCGAAGGCTGATAGTGCAGCACGCGAGCCCCCGCCAGCCGGGTGAGCCCTTCGAGCGGACCGCCAGTCGCGAGCGCCTCGGCCACGACTTCGTCGTGGTTGCCCTGGTAGAGAAAATCAAAGTAGTAGAGTACGTCGACCGCTTCGGTCTGCAGGCCGCCCAGATCGAGGTGCGCCGTCGCCATGTCGATCACTTTTTCGATGTGTTCGTCCGCGTCTTCCATCGCCGGCGGGTTGACGTAGCCGGTGCAGAGTCGGCGGCTGTCGAGCGTTACCCAGCGGTAGTTACCCGTCTCGCGGTCCTCTTCGAGGTTGTACTCCCCACTCTCGCGTTTTTCAAAATCGGTCATGCTCGGCACAACTTTGCGGACGCTTTCGAAGAAATGCAGGGAGGTCTCGCGACCGGTGGGCAGATCGACTTTACCGAGGAGATAGCAGCTCACGCCGAAATCGTCGCACAGACTGCCGTAGCTGGTGGACATGGTGGGCTCCGGAAGGTTTTCGGGGGCGCGACCATGCGCGCGGAAAGTCTACTCCTATTGTTCGTGACAGTGTGGCGGAATGCAAGGTTCGTCGGCAACGAATGCCCACCCGTTGCAACGGGTGGGCTTTGCACTTATGCCGCGACGCGGGCTTTGACTTTGAGCGGATTGCGCAGCTCGGCTTTCGTCATCCAGCGACCAGCATCAGGTGCACCCTGCCACTGCTGCAGGTCGATACGGGTGACGCTCTCCTGCTCCTCGTCGTCGAGCAGTTCCTGGAACGACGCGGTGTACTCCTCGCGGACGTTCTTGGACGAACGACCGACGAAGAGCAGGCTCTCGGCTCCGCCGCTCATGACCGCGAGTGCCCGCCAACCCTGTGCTTTTTCTTCGGTGGTGATCAGCAACATGAAAAGGCCCCTCCGTGGGCGTGTGAAAAGTTCGCCGTCGTGGCTCCAGCTGGGTCACAGCTGGATGGATAGAATCACGCGCCGGGGGGTTAATGTCAACAAAAAAATCGGAAGAATCGTTCAAGTCGGCGTAACTGGAAGCCGGAGCCGGGCTTACTCGGCATCCAAATCGCGATCGAGACTATCGAGCGGACCGTTGAGTACAGCTTCGAGCCGGGACTTCAACGGCTCGGGAAACTTCGCCGGCCACGAGGCATCGATTAGGCCGAGGATTGTCAGATCCTGAAGGTGGACCTGGTCCTTGAGGCGATTGGCCACAAGTTTCATGCGCACGAGGGCTTCGAGTGTGAGATGGCGATAGCGACCGTCTGGGTTGCCAACGGATTCTTCGACGCTTGGTGCCGCGAGCGGATCGTCCGTTCGCACCTTTTCCTCGGAGAAGATCAGATGCACCGCGTCGCGGGCTTTCGCACCAGGCCCATCGAGGAACATGTCGATCCCGGCACCGCGACGATGGATGAAACCTTCGTGCTCCATCGCTATGATCGCGGCGGGCAGGTCTTCTCGACGGAGAAGGAGATCGACATCGCGAGTGTTTCGCACGGCGGCTTCGTCGACCCGAGCCACCCAGGCGGCCACGCAGTTGCCGCCAATCACGGCATAGGGAATCCCAGCCGCTTCCAGGATCGAAGTGGAACGCAACAAACGTTCGCGCACTTTTTCCACGGCACGCACCATCCGATCCAGAACTGCGGGGCCGAAGTCAAGCATGGCATCACTATACAGCAATTATTTTCAAGATTCGTCCTGAATTGACAACTATGCTACCTCACTCCCAAAACACGAACCGGGTCATCTGCGGCCTCTCCCTTCCGCAAATGAACCCGGTTCGTTTTTCATGCCAAGCGTGTCCGGATCGGTCTTGGTGCTGCCTCTCCCAACAGAACCTCAACTTCGCCATCCTTGCTCAGCAATTCACAAGCATGCACAGCATGTGCCAATTGCTTGTTCGTGAATACAGAACATCTCGTTCGTGTCACAAAGCCATGACCATCAATCTGTTGCGGACAATCAAGGTAATCGTTGCACGCTCGTCAGACTGAACATCGCTGGATATCCGTGCTTCGTTCCGCAGCGTATCCACCCATATTCGCCAGGAAGCGCGGCAGCATCGCCACCTCGCCAATTTCGCTGAACTTCCCGCCTTTGCCGGTCGAAGGGAACTTCACGTGTCGTTGTTCGTTCAGACTCTGCCGTCTACGATGGAATGCGTATGGCTACCGACCTCCACCTCAAAGAAACCGAACTGCTCACCGTCAGCGAACGGCTGCTCGACACCTACACCGCCTGCAGCCGGCTCAATCACCTCGGTCATCAGCCGCTGCCGAGTCTCGAGGGCGTGCGGGAGATCGTGATCGACCTCGCCGAGGTGCTCTACCCCGGCTACGGTCGCAAGCAGAACTTGCACATCGGCAACATCGGTTACCACGTCGGTGCGCTCATCGACGGCCTGCACGACAAGCTCACCGAGCAGATCAGCCGGGCCCTGCGGCACGAACTCTGCGACGAGAGCCCGCACACCGATTTCCAGAAGCTCGCCCAGACCAAAGCGGTGGAGCTTCTGCGCCGCCTACCGGGGATCCGAGTCACCCTCGAGCGCGATGTCGAAGCTGCGTTCCGTGGTGATCCCGCCGCGAAGAGCCATCACGAAATCATTTTCAGCTACCCCGGCCTGGAAGCGATCACCGTATACCGCGTGGCTCACGAACTCCAGAGCCTCGGCGTGCCGTTCATTCCCCGGATGATGACCGAACGCGCCCACCGCCGCACCGGCATCGACATCCACCCCGGTGCCCGCATTGGTCCAGGCTTCTTCATCGACCACGGCACCGGCGTCGTCATCGGCGAGACCTGCCACATCGGCGAAGGGGTCAAGCTCTATCAGGGTGTGACACTCGGGGCCCTGAGCTTCGAGCGCGACGCCGACGGAAACCTCATGCACGGCGCATACAAGCGGCATCCCACGCTCCACGATGGCGTGATTGTCTACGCCAACGCCACCATCCTCGGCGGCGGCACCATCATCGGCGAACGCAGCGTCATCGGCTCGAACGTCTGGCTCACAGAAAGCGTTCCTGCCGACACCACGGTGCTGCTGGAGAAGCCTAGACTGAAGTTGAAGAATGGAAAGACCGTCCGCACCAGCGACGATGCGCTGATGTACTTCATCTGAGGAGCCACCATGAGTTCTGTGCTGGATGCACCCGCGACCGTGACCCCGCCGCCGCGAGGGGCCGACAAAAACACCGATGCGGATCTTCAAGGCGATGTCCCTGATGCGTCAGAAATCTACCGCATCTCGATCGACGAATATCAGGCGATGATCAAGCATGGCATCTTCGACGATCGAGAGACCCCCATCGAATTGCTGGAAGGGATTCTGGTGAAGAAGATGTCAAAGGATTTCGGCCACATCCTGACACTGCAGCAATTGAAAATCCTGATTGACCAACTGCTTTCACAACCGGACCGAACATTGACCCAGGATCCGATCCTGCTGGCTGAGAGCGAACCCGAACCGGATTTGGTCCTTCTGCGTGCGGAAGCCCTGCCGCTGAGGCGGAAGCCGACGCCGGACGACATCGCTGTGGTTATCGAGGTCGCGGACTCAAGTCTGGGCCGCGATCGTCGCAGGAAACTGCGGATCTATGCTGCCGCGAATTTGCCTGTGTATTGGATTGTCAATCTTCGCGAGAATGTGATCGAAGTTTACACGGATCCGCAACCCGGTGCGAAACCGGCCACCTACGCTAAACGCTCGATCCACCGACTCGGCGCGCAGGTCACGTTTGAACTCGATGGCCGCGCACTCACTCTGAACGTCGCCGACATCCTTCCCCCCGCTGACTCTGCCGAATGATCCGCTGCGCCGTATCCTAACCGTTTCGTCGAGGCATTCGGAGCATCATGGAAGCGGGAATCGTCGGTCTACCCAACGTCGGCAAGAGCACACTCTTCAATGCGATGACGTCGTCCAAGTCGGCGCAAAGTGCCAACTTCCCGTTCTGCACCATCGAGCCGAACGAAGGTATCGTGCCGGTGCCCGACGACCGCCTCGAACGCATCACCAAATACATCGTGCCGAAGAAGATCGTGCCCGCGGCGCTCAAGCTCGTCGACATCGCCGGGATCGTCAAAGGCGCGAGCGTAGGCGAAGGGCTCGGCAACAAGTTCCTCACGCACATCCGCGAAGTCGATGCCATCATGCAGGTCGTGCGCTGCTTCGAGGACCAGGAAATCATCCACGTCGCAGGCAAGGTCGATCCGCTGGCCGACATCGAGATCATCGAGCTCGAGTTGATGCTCGCCGACATGCAGTCGCTCGACACCGCGATCTCCAAAGCGGAACGGACGGCGAAGAACGGCGACAAGGAAGCGATCGCCCGCGTCGATGTGATCAAGAAGTGCCAGTCCCAACTCGCGAAGAACGAGCCACTACGGAAGCTCAAGCTCGACCCGGCGGAAGTGAAGACGATCGGCAGCTTCGGCCTGATGAGCATGAAGCCGATTCTCTACGTCGCGAATGTCAGCGAGAACGATCTTGCCGGGACGGGGCCGATGGTGACGCAGGTCCGCGACTTCGCGGCGAAGGTCGGCGCGGAGGTGGTGCCGGTCTGTGCCAAACTCGAAGCGGAGATCGCCGAACTCGAACCGGCGGACCGTGCCGAAATGCTGGCGGCGTCGGGCCTCGAGAAACCCGCGCTCGCGGTGCTGGTGCGGGCTGCTTACAAAGCCCTCGGACTGCAGAGCTATTTCACCGCCGGCGTGCAGGAAGTGCGGGCGTGGACTGTCCCCGTCGGCGCGACCGCTCCGCAAGCGGCGGGCGTGATCCACACCGATTTCGAGAAAGGCTTCATCCGCGCCGAAGTCTATTCGCTCAACGACCTCGAAACACACGAAACCGAAAAGGCGATCCGCGCCGCCGGCAAGCTGAGAGTCGAAGGCAAAAACTACATCATGCAGGACGGCGACATCTGTCACTTCCTCTTCAACTGACGCCTTCAACCGACCTTGCAAACAGATCCGCTTCACGGCATAGGCACGCACCGACAACTGCGGGAGCGGCTATGGCGATTTACTGCGCACAGGATCTCGATGCCCTGGTCGCTGAGTGCGACGCTCACGGCGGAATCAACACACCGGCAGCGGCAGCCTTGCTGCAGGACTTCGAATTTCGCTACGAGACCAGCGTCGATCAGTCGCTCGATCCGTTCTCCGACGATTATTTCCAGGCCCAAGTCCGCCTCTACACCGAGATCACCGGCCGCAAGCTGGATCAGGACTCCGGTGAACTGACGCCGATCAATGTGGCGGCCCACGCGGCCGCGGCGAACCCGTACAACTCGCGGGATGTGCGGTTCCTCGCCAAGCACAACCGCGCCGTGCTGACGGCTCTGGTGCTGGCCGATCTCCCGCCCGCCGCCGAGGTGCTGGACGCCGGCAGCGGCTGGGGACTGAGTTCAGAAGCATTCGCACGCTGCGGAGCCAGCGTGACCGCGGTGGACATCAACCCGCTCTTTGCCGACCTGGTGCGGCAGCGTGCCACCCGCCTCGATCTACCCATCGACTCGATTCGCTCCGGCTTCGATACATTTGCCAGCACCAAGCGATTCGATCTGCTCTTCTTCTACGAATGCCTGCACCACAGCGTGAAGCCGTGGGAGACGCTCGCACACATGGCGCAATTCGTGAAGCCCGAGGGCAAGATCGTCTTCGCCGGCGAACCGATCAACGGCATCTGGTGGAAGCATTGGGGCCTGCGGCTCGACGGACTTTCGATCTACTGCATGCGCAAGTTCGGCTGGTGGGAAAGCGGCTGGACCGGTGAGTTCATCGCCGCGTGCTACGCCCGAGCTGGCTACACACTCGAACTGCACGCTTTCGTCGGCCTCGACAACGGTCATGTGGGCGTGGCCATCCGCCCCGGCACCAGTCGCGGCAATCTGGCCATCCTCGAGCCGTTCTACCAGATGCAGGCACAGCATCAGGCCGCCACACACGCAGCGGATGTCGAACTGGACCGACTGCGACTCGAACTGCAGGAGACGGCGCAATCGCTCGCCGCCATGCGAGCCTCACGATCGTGGCGAGTCACCGCACCGCTGCGCAATGTCTACCAGACCCTCGGTCGGCGACGCGCGGCCTGACAGCGGCACCCGGGGCGATAAAACAGTGTGAGCCACTACCCCGGGAGCCACCATGATCCGCATTGCGCTGCTTCTCTCTTTCCTGTTCGTACTGCCGCTGCAGGCCGATTCACCGAAAGTACCCAAGGCCTACAGCCTTGAAGCCATCGACCAGTTCGTGGCCGCGGAACAGAAGGCGAAAGGCTACATCGGCCTGCAACTCGCCATCGTTCGCGATGGCAAGGTTGTGCTCGCCAAAAGCTACGGCGACCGCTCGCTCGAGCCCAAGCTGCCCGTCACCAACGACACTTCGTTCCGCATCGGATCGGTCAGCAAGCAATTCACCTGCGCTGCGATCCTGCTGCTCGCGGAAGACGGCAAGCTCGCAGTGACGGACAAAGTCGCCAAGTACTTTCCCAAGCTGACCAAAGCCGACACGATCACACTGCTGGATCTGATGAACCACACGTCGGGCTATCGCGATTATTATCCGCTCGACTTTGTTGACCGTCGCATGCAGAAGGAGATCACCATCGAGCAGCTTGCCGCGGACTACGCCGGCGGCAAGCTCGATTTCGAGCCCGGCTCGCGCTACTCCTACAGCAACACCGGCTACATGCTGCTCGGCGACATCGCTGAGAAAGTCAGTGGCGAGAAGCTCGGCACGTTCCTCAAGAGGCGAATCTTCGAGCCGCTCAAAATGGAGCACACTGGCTACCTCGGAGCCCCGCTGCCACAGAAAGCGACCGGCTACTGGTCGTTTGCCCTCGGCGATCCCGAGAAGGCCACCGACGAACCCGACGGCTGGATCGGCGGAGCCGGCGGCATCTGGAGCACCGCACTCGACCTCGCCACTTGGGATCTCGCCCTCGTCAGCGGCCGCGTGCTCAAGCCCGAAAGCTACAAGCTGATGACCTCGCCGCGCAAACTCACCAACGGCAAGATCAGCGACTACGGCTGCGGCTTGCGGGTCAGCACCTTCAACGGCGAACGCACCATTGGCCACTCGGGAGCCGTCTTCGGGTTCCTCGCCAACAACATGGCTTTTCCCCGCACCAGGTCCGCCGTGGTGCTGCTCTCCAACACTGAGCACGTGCGGCCGAACACGCTCTATCGCAGCATTGTGGAACTGGTCGCGAAAGATCAGGACGAGAAGGACTCCGCCGCGGTGCCGAAGGTGGACGGCCCCGATGCGAAAAAGGTCGTGCTGGATTTTCTGCACGACTTGCAGGACGGCAAGATCGACCGCAGCAATCTCGGCGAAGAGTTCAGCCTGTACATGACCGACGAGCGCGTGAAGAGTGCCGCCGCGAGATTGAAAGCCCTCGGCGAACCGGAGAAAGTCGTCGTCGGCACCGCCAGCGAACGCGGCGGCATGGCAACGCAGACGGTGACGCTGACGTTCAAGAAGCGTGTAGTGAAAGCCTCGCTCTACCGCACCCCGGACGGGAAAGTGCAGCAGATTATTTTTAATAATGAGTGACAGCCTGAAGCCCACCCGTAGCTACGGGTGGGCTTGTGCCCTAATGCACCAGTCTCTGAAGCATGCTGCTCGTTCCCTACGCCATCAATTCCTTCACCACGTTCCCTTTTACGTCCGTGAGCCGGAAATCGCGGCCGGCGTGGCGGAAGGTCAGCTTTTCGTGGTCCAGGCCCATCAAGGCCAGGATCGTGGCGTGCCAGTCGTGGATGTGGATCTTGTTCTCGACGGCCTCAAAACCATAGTCATCCGTTTTGCCGATGGTGCTGCCGCCTTTGACGCCGCCGCCGGCCATCCAGAGGCTGAAACCTTTGGCATTGTGATCGCGGCCGTCGCCCTGCTGCGCGGTCGGCGTGCGGCCAAACTCGCCACCCCAGATCACCAGCGTGTCCTTCAACAGATCCCGGGCTTTCAGATCCTGCAACAGTGCCGCGGCGGGTTGATCGATGGCACGACAATTCGCTGTCAGGGCACTCTTCAAGTTGCGGTGCTGATCCCAGCCGGGCTTGGTGACTTCGATGAAGCGCACGCCGGCTTCGACCATGCGCCGGGCAATCAGGCACTGCTTGCCGAAGTTTGCGGTCGCGGGGTTGTCGACGCCATACTTGGCCAGCGTCGCCCGGCTCTCCTTCGAGGTGTCGAGCACCTTTGGCAGGTCGGCCTGCATGCGGAACGCAAGCTCGTAGGAATCGATCAACCCCTCGATCGCGGCACTTTCCCCGCTGCGGGACAAGGCTTCCTGGTTCATCGACTGCAGGAAATCAAGCTGGGCCCGCTGAGCGGTGGTGGTCTGGCGGGGGTTCTTCAGGTTGGAGACGCCGAGATCGTTGCCGCCGCGTCGCCCGAAGCCGCCGTTGCCGATCTTGGTGCCCTGATAGATGGCGGGGAGGAAGCTGGAGCCATAATTGGCGGGTCCGCCGTTGTTGGGCGGCGGATTGATGGTCACGAAACCGGGGAGGTTTTCATTTTCGGTGCCGAGGCCGTAGAGAACCCAGGCACCGAGGCTCGGCCGCGGAAATTGAAACATGCCACAGTGCAGTTGCAGAAACGCCTGCGGGTGATTGGGGATGTCGGTATACATGCTGTTGACAATGGCGACATCGTCAATGACTTTGCCGAGATCGGGCAGGAGCTCGGAGACATACTGCCCACTCTTGCCGTGGGCTTTGAACTTGAACGGCGAGCCCATGAGCTTGGCGCCGCGGAAACGTCCGCCGCGGAAATCCTTGCCGTCGTCGGCGAGCAGCTTGGGCTTGTGGTCGAGCGTATCAACGTGGCTCGGCGCGCCATCCATGCAGAGGAAGATGACGTGTTTGGCCTTGGCGGGGAAGTGCGGTGCCTTGGGAGCCAATGGCCTGGCGGCTTTCTCACGCGCCTGGGCGGCCAACGCGCTGAACGCGAGATAGCCGAATCCGGCCGTGGTGGCTTTCAGAGCGGAGCGTCGGGTGAACATCGTCTTCTCCTTAATCGTTACGTAGCAAAGCCGCGTAACGAGAAATCAATTTCGGATCAGAAACTCGGCGCTGCCGAACATCGCCTGGCACAGTGCGATCCACGGCTCCTTCTTCGCCCGGTAACGCGACTGCGTCGGATAGCTCGTCAGAAACTTCTCTGCTTTCGCAAGTTCTTTCTCGCTCGGCACGCGACCGAAAAACTGCAAGTACGCCTGGCGGATCCGCTCCGTGTCGCTGCTGCTGCCGGCGATCAGTTTCTCCGCGGCGGCCTCGGCACTCCGGATCACAAACGGATTATTCATCATGAAGAGCGACTGACTCGGCACCGTCGTGCTCGGGCGCTCGCCGATCACCATGTTCGGGTCAGCAGCATCGAAGAGGCTCATCACTTCGGGCAGGCTCTCGCGGACCACGGGAAGATAGATCGAGCGGTGCGGATCGTCGGGATCGGTATCGGTCCGCGAGCTCAAGCCGCGGCGACTGGTCGGACCTTCGCCACTCTTCGCCAGCACGGAGCCGTTCGGGGAGTCGCTCTTGAGTTGCCCGCTGACGGCGAGGATGCTGTCGCGGACCACCTCAGCGTCGAGCCGCGTCGGCGTCATTCGCCAGACGAGTGTATTGTCGGGGTCGGCGGTGAAATTCGTAGCGTCGTGCGTGGTGCTCAGGCGGTATGCATGGCTCAACACCAGCGAGCGGATCAACTTCTTCGTGCTCCAGCCGTCGTTCGTGAACTGGATTGCGAGGTGATCGAGCAGAGCCTGATTGCTGGGGAGTGTCCCGGTCGTGCCGAAGTTGTCGGGCGTTGCGACGAGGCCGCGGCCAAAGAGATGCAGCCAGACGCGGTTGACGTAGACGCGGGCGGTCAGCGGGTTTTCCGGTGAGGCGATCCACTCGGCGAGTTGCAGCCGACCACTCGATCGGCGACTGAAGCTGACCTTCGGCCCGCCGACGACTTGGAGCACGCCGCGGGGCACGACCTCGCCGGGTTTGTCGGGTTCGCCGCGGGCGTAGACAGCACTCTCGACCGTGCGGAACTTGTCGCGGGCACCCATCGCCAGCACTTTGGGTGTGCCGTCTTTCTCGAAGAGATCGAGCCGGGCGGTGTTCAGGGCCACCTGTGCGAAGGCGAAAATGTTTCGCTGGCGATCGGGCTGGTTGCGGATGCTCTCCCGGAGGTCGGCGATGGTCTTCTCGATCCGCGTGCGCTCGGCCGCGGAGAGCGGCTCGATCACGGTCGGAGCCGAGCCCTGCGGCAGCTTGATCAACTGCGACGGCTGATTCGCCTGCACAAACCGCACCGTGCCATAACAGTTCTCCGTGCTGCGGAAGATCCCGGCGAGGGCGTAATAGTCTTTGGCGGGGATGGCGTCGAACTTGTGATCGTGGCAGCGGGCACACGCCGCGGTCTGACCGAGAAACGCCTGCGTCACCGTGTCAATCTGCTCGTCCGCGACGTCGAGCTCGTACTGGAGCCGGTTGCGTTCGTTGAGATTGCGGGAGCCCACCTGCAGGAAACCTGTGGCGATGGCCCGCTCGGCTATCTGGGCGTCGCCTCTCGCGGGCATCAGGTCGCCGGCGAGCTGCTCCTTCACGAACAGATCGAACGGCTTGTCGTCGTTGTACGCGGCGATCACATAATCGCGATACCGCCAGGCGTGCGGGTAATTGAAGTTCACCGTCTTGCCCGAGCTCTCCGCAAAACGGGCGACGTCGAGCCAGTGGCGGCCCCAACGCTCACCGAAGTGCGGCGACACCAGCAGCGTGTCCACGAGCTTGGTCAACGCCGCCTCAGGGTCGCGATCGTAATCGAAGACAAATTGCTCGGCGACCTCCGCAGTCGGCGGCAGGCCGATCAGATCGAGATGCAGCCGGCGGACCAGCGTGCGGCCCTCCGCGTCCTTCACCGGCTTGAGACCCTTGGCTTCCAGGCCCGCCAGCACGAACTGATCCACCTTGCTCTCGGCCCACTTCGCGTCTTTCACGCTCGGCGTCGAGTCCTTCGGCAACTGATATGCCCAGAACTGCCGGCCTTTCTCGATGTCGATTTCGTTCTTGATCGCGAGTTTGGCCCCCGTGCGCGGGTCGGGTGCGCCGATGCTGATCCAGCGCTCGATGTCGGCGATCGCCTGATCGGTGAGTTTCTGCTTCGGCGGCATCTTGAGGTCGTCGTTGCTCTGGTGGATCGCTTTGACGAGGATCGATTTGGCTGCGTTGCCAGCGAGGATCGCCGGGCCGCTGTCACCACCGGTGCGCAGACCGTCGCGAGTGTCGAGTGCGAGGCCGCCTTTGATCTTGTCCGGCTTCTCGCTCGAATGGCACGAGTAGCAGTTTTCGATCAGCACCGGCCGGATCTTCTTCTCGAAGAACGCGACCTGCTCGCCGGTGGGGGCGTCGTTGAAGATCGCCGACTTCGCCGGAGCTTTGTCGGAGTCCCGCTTGCGGAACTGCTTGCGGCCCTCCTGTGCGGTGATCGGCGGCACCATCGCCACGGCGAGGCTGAGAGCAACTATGGAAGCGAGCGAACGCATGACCGGCTCCGGGTGAGGCACTCTATGCTAACACTTCAAACCCGATCCGCACTGATCTGCACCGCGCAAGATGTGAAAAGTGAATGAGTGGACTTGTGCACAAGCAAAAACAGACACGGAACAGACCTGAATCTGTTCCGTGCCGAAGACTGGTGATCCCTGTCGTTATGGTTTTCCTGAGACGGCTTTCGCCTTCTCCACCAGCTTGACAAACTCGGTCCGGTAAGCTCCCGGATCCCAGGACTTGGCCGCGTTGGCGAGCTCGGCAACCAGACCATACGTCGAGACGCCCTTGTACGGTGAGTCCCGCAACAGCATCGCGTAGCTGGCCACCGACGCGGCGAACCGGAAGTCCTCGCTCGCCTCGCCGTAGGGCTTGTTCGAGTCGGTCACGGGCACTTCACGCAGCGTGCTGACGTCGCTCTCCGGCAGCTTGTGACGCAACTTGACCACGAAGGCTTCCGTGGAGTCACTCGCCTTGGCCAAGGGTTTGGCGGCCTGCTGATAGCGGAGCCCGTCCACGCCCGCGGCCACATCCGAGCCGGGCGGCGTGAGTTCGTAGAGTGCCGTCACCACGTGCCCGGCTCCCATTTCCCCGGCGTCCTTCGCGTCGTTGTGGAAATCCTCCGCGGCGAGCTTCCGTTTCTCATACCCCAGCAGGCGATACGCACCCACCTTCGCGGGGTTGAACTCGACCTGGATTTTGACATCCTTGGCGACCGTGACGAGGGTGCCGCCGAGCGTTTCGACAAACGACTTGTGAGCTTCCCTGGCAGTGTCGATGTAGTAGTACTGGCCGTTGCCTTTGCCCGCGAGGTTGACCATCATTTCGTCGCGGAGGTTACCCATGCCGAAGCCGCAGACGCTGAGGAAAACGTTGGTTTTGCGTTTGGCTTCGATGAGGGCGATGAGGGCGTCGGTGCTGGTGGTGCCGACGTTCCAGTCGCCGTCAGTGCAGAGGATGACGCGATTGGTGCCGCCTTCGATGAAGTGGCTGACAGCCACGTCGTAGGCGAGTTGGATCCCGCTGGCGCCGTTGGTGCTGCCGCCCGCCTGCAGGCGATCGAGGGCGTCGAGAATCTCGGGCTTGTGCATCGCCGAGGTGGAGTCGAGCACCAGTCCGCTGGCACCCGCATAGACCACCATCGCCACGCGGTCGTTCTCGCCGAGCTCGCCGACCAGCATCTTCATCGATTCCTTGACCAATGGCAGCTTGTTCGCCTGGTTCATGGAGCCCGACACGTCAATGAGGAAAACGAGGTTGCTGGCGGGGCGGTTTTTGTAGTTGATCGGCTTCGCCTTCAGGCCGATGCGGGCCAGACGGTTCTTCGGCTGCCACGGGCACTCGGCAACCTCCACGGTGACAGCGAAGGGATCGTTCCCGCTCGGGGCCGCGTCGCGGTAGGGGAAGTAGTTGACCATTTCCTCGAGCCGCACCGCACCCGGCGGCGGAAGCTGATTCGAGCGGAGGAACTTCCGCATGATGCTGTAGCTGGCGGTATCGACATCGACGCCGAAGGTGCTGAGCGCCGCCTGGCCTTCGACTTTGACGAAGTCGTTCTCGACGAGTGCGGGGAAGCGATCGTAGCTGCGGCCTGCCGCGAGTGGTGGACGAGATCCGCCACGTCCCGAGGATTCCTTGGATTTGTCCGCGCCTGCGACGGGATCCATCACGTTGGGACTCGGGACGATAGCCGAACGCGCCGCGGGAGACTGCGGCTTGCCTTGCGGAGGGAGACCGCCAATCCCGCCGTAAGCACCCACAGGCGGGCGACCCATCGCCGAACTCGGGGCCGGCGCAAACGGATTTGTAGGCATCGGCCCAGCACCGGGTACCGCGGTGGTGGTACTACCTGCCAGCTTTTTGCTAATGTCTGGAGGTATCACGAGTGGAGTTATGACAGTCGGTGGCACGAGAGCCAAATCCTTTTCGTTTTTCGATTCGAGGCTACCGTTCGCGCTATCAAGCTTCCTGTAATGCTTTCGGGTGGATTCATCCCTCGGCAAGTCCCCGAGAGCTTCTCTGACAACGCGTGATTGTCCCGCGTGCGGTGCATATTCGTATGTGTTCGTACTTGGCAGTTTGTTGGCTGCTAACTTCGGTTGCTCGTTCTTCTGACCGAGCGCGTAGATCCCGACGCTTGCGGCGATCAGCAGCGACGCCGCCAGCACCGCGTACGCCGGCTTCCATGTCCGCCGTGGCGGGGCAACCGTGGTGATCGTTGCCGGCTCCGCCTCAATGGCCAGACTCGTAGTGAGTTGGGCACCCAGCGTGCGGATCGCTTCGACGCACTTCTGCGCGTCGGGGTCCGCCGCGAGGTGCGCTTCGATCTCCGCTCGCTCGGGAGCATCGACTTCATTCAGGGCATATGCCGTCAGTCGTTCTTCGGGAATCATGTCGTGTACCTCAAAAATGCTCACCACGGTGTCGCCGTGAGCGCGTGACTTGTGTTGGATGTTGCTACGCCATTGCCACTCGCAGGGTCTTGATCGCCTCGTGCAGGATCACGCCGACGTGGCTGACGCTCAGGCCCATGACCTCGGCGATTTCGCGATACGAAAACTGCTGATGAAACTTCAGGCGCACCGCTTCCTGCTGCTGTGGCGGAAGCGCCGCCAGTCGAGCCATCACTGCGGTCGCGGCTTCCGCCGCCTCCGCCGTTTCAGCCGGGCCACGCTCGCGG
>JBGSSZ010000576.1:0-7999 GCA_041736785.1 Limnoglobus sp. | reverse complement strand
ACGCCGGCTCTCTTACTGCGCGGCACTGCAACTGGCAATGGCGGGTTGGCCCGCGTCACCGTGATCGCACTCGACGCCCGCGGCCTGCAGAGCTTCGGACTCCCGAGCGTCGCCGGCTGGGATGGCGACGACAACTTCGCGATTGCTTCGAGCGGTCTGGCACAGAAAATCGGCATCGATGCGGACAAGTCCAATCGCCTGCGGCTCGCGGTGCAGCAGCTATCGAGCGTGCCGCGGTCCTCGCTGCTGGGTCGCCGCAATATCGACGACCTGACCACGTCGATCAGCTTTGAGGTGAAGTCGGTCGTCGATTCCGCCGCTGCGGAGTTTTCGCTGACGCCCAGCCCGGAGGCACCGTTGAATCTGTTCGTGCCGCTGCGATTCCTGCAGGACCGCCTGGGCAAGCTCAACCGCGTGAACGCGTTCTTCGCCTTTGGCGGCGATGCGGCCGACCTGAACAAACGCCTGACGGCCGTGCTGGAGCCGCGTGACTGGGGGCTGAAAATCGCCGTGGCACCCGCCCGCAAAGCCTATGTGAGTGTCGAAAGCGATCAACTGGTGCTGAGCCCGCTGGTGGTGCAAGCCGTGGAGCGAGCCGCAAAGGATCTGGGCCTTCGCAGCGAGCGGACTAGCGTCTATCTGGCGAACTGGATCGCCGCAAACGACCGCGAGCGAATCCCGTATTCGATCGTCGCCGCCCTGGATCCCGGTGCCGCTGCTCCGCTGGGGCCGTTCCTCCCCGCGGGAGTCGACACTCTCGCGATCGACAAAATCGTGCTCACCGACTGGCCCGATTCGCCACTGAAGAATGTCCCCGTCGGTGCTCCGATCACGCTGACCTATTTCGAGCCTGAGGTCGAAGGGGGTGCCGTCGAAGCGAGCCATGTGTTCAAACTCGCCGGGCGAATCCCGCTCGAGGGCGTGGCCCGCGACCCCGATCTCACGCCGCCGTTTCCGGGGATCACCGACAAGCTCCGCATCGGCGACTGGAACCCGCCGTTTCCGTTCGAGTCGTCACGCATCAAGGCCGGCGACGTGAACGAACAATACTGGGACACCTACAAGACCACGCCGAAAGCCTACATCACCCGTGCTGCTGGGGAGCAACTCTTCGCCAGCCGCTTCGGCAGCGTCACGTCACTGCGGATCGCTCCCGCCGCGGGCATGACGCCGCAACAAGCCGCCGAGTCGCTGACCGCCAAAGTGCGGACCATCCTCGACACCCAGTCGCTGGGGATTCGCTTCACCGACACTCGCGAACGGCTGGCTCGCGCGAGCGTCGGCGGCACCGACTTTGGAGGCCTTTTCCTGGGCTTCAGCTTCTTCCTGATCCTCGCCGCACTCGGGCTGGTGGGCTTGCTCGTGCGGCTCACGGTCGAACGCCGCGCCAAAGACATCGGCAGCCTCCTTGCCATGGGTTACACGCCCCGCACGATCCGCCGCACGCTGCTGCTCGAAGGGCTCCTCCTTGCGATCCTCGGCACCGCTCTCGGACTCGGGTTGGCCGTCGCCTACGCCCGCGGGCTCATTCTCTTGCTCGTCGATCTCTGGCCCGACGGCTCGGTGAAAGCACTGCTCGCGCCGCACCTGACCGCACAAAGCGCTGTCATCGGCAGCCTCGCCACCATCGCGATGGCCCTGCTCGCGATCTACTTCGGCGTTCGTGGACTGGTGAAGCTGCCGATCCCGATGCTCCTCCGCGGCCGCACGGAAGTCAGCAGCACTCGCCTCGCAAGCCGCAGCCGTGCGAGATGGTCCATTGTCGCCATTGTGCTTTGCCTCGTGCTGGCCATCGCCGCTCTTGCGTTCGGGCCGTCGCAGAGCAATCCCGAATTGCGAGCGATGGCGTTCTTCTGCGGCGGCGGGCTCCTCTTCCTGGCCGGCATCCTCAGCATCCGCCGATGGCTCAACCACCACAGCACCCGCCCGGCCCGATCGCTCACTCAGATGGGCTTCCGCAATGCCAGCCGCTTCCCCGGACGCAGCACGCTCACGATTTTCCTGCTCGGCTCCGCGACGTTTTTGCTCGTGGCGGTCGAGAGCTTCCGCCGGCAGCCCGAACAGGATTTCGCCGCGACCACGGGCGGCAGCGGCGGCTTCAATCTGCTCGCGACGCTCGACGTGCCGATCCTGCAGCCCTTCGACCGCGAACCGGGAAAGGGCGATTTTCTCGATCTCTACGAGAAGGAGCTTCAACGCGACACGACCTCCACCACGGCGATTTCCCTCGAACAAGCCGCTCGCACACTCGATCCGCTGACCGTGATCCCTCTGCGGCGACACGGCGGCGACGATGCCAGTTGCCTGAATCTGTTTCAGGCCGCACAACCGCGGATGCTCGGCGTACCCCCGGCACTCATCCAGCGCGGCGGCTTCCAATTCTTCGCCAGTGAAGCGACGACCGACGACGAACGGGCCAACCCCTGGCTGCTGCTCACCAAGCCGCGCGACGACGGAGCCATCCCCGTCATCGGCGAGCAGAACAGCGTCATGTGGATGCTCAAGAAAGCCGTGGGTGACGAGATCAGCCTCCCCGATGCCAACGGCACACCGCAGCGGTTCCGCATCGTCGCCACGCTGCAGGACAGTGTCTTTCAGAGCGAATTGCTCATTAGCCGTGCTGCGTTCGAGAAGCTCTATCCGCGCGACGAAGGCCTGGCCGAGTTTCTCATCGAGGCCCCGTTCGCGGACGAAGCCGAGGTGATTCGCGTGCTGGAGACGGGCCTGAGTTCGCACGGCATGATCGTCAGCCGCAGTCGCGATCGCGTGGCGTCGTTTCAGGCCGTGATCGGCACCTATCTCACCACCTTCCAACTCCTGGGCGGCCTCGGCCTGCTGCTCGGCGAGCTCGGACTTGCCGTCGTCGTCCTCCGCGGCATCTGGGACCGCATCGGCGAATTCGCACTGCTCAGTGCCGTCGGCTTCGCCCCGCACGACGTCCGCACTTTGGCGCTTGCAGAAAATCTGCTGCTGCTTGGCCTCGGAATCGGCCTCGGCCTGATCACCGCCGCGATCAGTGTCTTCCCCCAGGGCGGCGAACTCCTCGCCCAAATCCCACGCCTCGCCGTCCTGCTGGCCAGCGTGATCATCGTCGGCACCGTCACAGTGATCGCCGCCGTCCGCACTGCCCTCAGTGCTCCAACGCTGCAAGCCCTGCGAAGCGACATTTAACCAGTCCGCAGCGCAAGCAAGGAAATGTTTCGTTCTTCATAATCTTCACAACGAGCTAACAACTTGGGCCATTCACTGTGAACGACATTTCGCCCGATCCTACGCCCACTCACGATCAACCCACCGCAGCGCTATCAGACGCACGGACATTGCTGCGAAGCTGAAATAATGGTGGCGAAGTTGAATGAACGGTGCCACTGCTGCAGAATATGACGCTGGCGAAGCCTTGACCACCAGTCTCGTACTCGGGGCAGACCGCATTCCCCACCCGTTGCAACGGGGCTGCATTCTGTTTGATCGGGAAGTCGCTGTGAAATCAAACACCAACCACAAAGCCCACCCGTTGCAACGGGTGGGCTTGCTGCGTTCCGTTTGATTGGGCAGTTGCCATCACTTTTTCCGCCGTCGCGGGTCCGCCTTCGGCGGGGGTGGGGGCTTGATCGCGGCGGCTTCCCAGGCCAAGCCCGGTTTCAGGGCCAACTCACGCTCCGCGAGCTTGGCCCACGGTGTGCCGGGGTGAGACTCCTGTATCGCCTCGAATTCCTCCGCGGCAGCTTCCATCATCCGGCGGATGTCGCTCTTGCTGGCCATCTTCTCCTGCGACGAGAGCTTCCAGCCGGTGTTCGGAGTCGACACGGCGGGGAGTTCGTTGCGGTGGACTTTGCCATAGGCGAGGTTCAGTTCTTCGAGGCTGGCAGCCCGGGCGCGGGTTGTGGCGAGCAGGAAATCGAGATGCATCTGCCAGCGCAAAAGTGGCTCCGACTTCCGCTGAGCCGCAGCCCGGCGAAGCTCGTCGCTGGCCTCCCGCAGACGCAGGATCGCAGCCGCCAGATCCTCCTGAAAGTTGGCAATGTCCTTCTTGGCAAACTCCAGCTTCGGCTCGAAGATTTCCGAGATCGGCTTGAGCTTGTACGACGCCCGCAGGACCTCCGCTGCATCGAGCACCGCGATCCGCAGCGGAAACTTGTCCGGCGAGCGGCGCACCTCTTCGATCGAGAGCGCATCCGCGGCGTACTTCGCGGCAAGCTCTGTGGACAGCCCGGTCATTTCGGTGACGCCGAGTTCTGCGGTCACGGCCTCCGCCGCTGTGAGCGGTGGCGCGGCCAGCAGCATCGCACTGATCAGAAACGTCATCGGTGGCCCTCCACGGCGGCGCGGAGTGCGCCGTCGGTCAATCGGTAAACAGTCCAGTCGCTGAGAGGTTCCGCGCCCATTTTCTCATAAAAGCCGATCGCCGGCGTGTTCCAGTCGAGGACGCTCCATTCGTAGCGACTGCAGCCGCGTTCGAGTGCGAGCTTCGCCACCGCCAGGAACAGGGCTTTTCCGTAGCCCGCGCCGCGGTGGGCCGGCTTGACGAACAAGTCTTCCAGATAGATTCCGCTGCGCGTGCGGAACGTGGAATAGTTCTGGAAGAAGAGTGCGAAGCCGACGACACCAGCCGCAGAATCGTCCGCGACGAGGGCCTCGCACAGGGGGCGTGGCCCGAAGAGATCGTCGGCGAGCCGCGATTCGTCGAGACTCACCGCGTGCGCCAGCTTCTCGTAGTCCGCCAGTTCGCGGATCAGCCCCGCAATCGCGGGCACGTCATCAGGTCGGGCGGCTCGGATCATTTCGCACTCGGCAGGGTGAGACGGTGCATTCGCGGAACCTCACTACGCTGGGAACGCGTTCTCGAATAATACAGCAGTTGTAGCAATTGGCGGAGACTCACGATGGCCTATGACGTTTACGACCGCCCGCGACGCAGTTCGCCGGCTTTCCTGATGCTCGCGATCTGCGTCGGTGCCGCCGTGGGAGCGGTTGCCCTCTACTACTACAGCACCGGCTTTCAATTCAACAAACCGGCCACCGACCCCACAGTGCAGGCCCGCTCCGTCGAACCCCGCGGTGCCTTCGACGTCGAAGAGGTCGAAGCGATCGATCTCTTCAAAGGTGCTCGCGAGTGCGTCGTCAACGTCGACACGGTGCAGTTTGTGAGGCAGATCGACATGAGTGTGCAGGCCCAGCAGACCGGCACGGGCTCCGGCTTCGTCTGGGACGACAGCGGCCGAATCGTCACCAATTTCCACGTCGTGCAGAACGCACTCCGCACCCGCAGCACGGTCCGCATCGTCTTCGCCGACCACAGTGCCTGGGAAGCCCGTCTCGTTGGCGTCGCACCCGACTACGACCTCGCCGTGCTGCAGTGCAACGCGCCGCGCGACCAGCTCAAACCCATCCGCGTCGGCTCGTCCAAAGACCTCGAAGTCGGCCAGAAAGTCTTCGCCATCGGCAATCCGTTCGGCCTCAGCCTGACTCTGACCAAAGGCATCATCAGCGCACTCGATCGCGAGATCAACTCCCCCGGCGACAAGCCCATCGCCGGTGCGATTCAGACCGACGCACCTATCAACCCCGGCAACAGCGGCGGGCCGCTGCTTGATCGCGAAGGGCGGCTCATCGGCGTCAACACCTCCATCGCTTCCCCTTCCGGCGGCAACGTCGGCATCGGTTTCGCCATTCCCGTCGACACCGTCAACGAGATCGTCACCGTCCTCATCCGCGACGGCAAGCTCATCCGGCCCGACACCGGCATCAAGTTGCTCGATCAGGCCATTCTCCAACGCAACGGCATCCGCAACGGCGTCATGGTGGCTCAGGTACTCCCCGGCAGCCCCGCGGCTCTGGCCGGGCTCGTCGGCGTCAAACCCAATCCGCTCGGCAACTACGACCCGGGCGACCTCATCACCGCCATCGATGGTCAAAAAATCGCCAACAATGTCGACTACTTCCGCGCCATCGGCAACAAAAAGCCCGGCGACACTGTGAAGCTCACATTTGAACGTGAGGGCAAAAACCGTGAAGCGGAACTGACGCTGCGCGGCATCTGAATCTTGACTTTCACCACCTTTTCTCTAGCACATCTTCGCCGATCTTCGGCAGGACTCTCCCTGTGGCCCGAATGAGGCATGTGTCATGAACACGACACTCGGCTTCGTCTTCGAACCGGATGCGATCGAGGAGCTTCAGCTTCGCCGCTGGGCACGCGAGAACTATGTTCCCGCCACCAATCGCGACACCACCTGGCACCCGGTCGTGCTGGAGGAGATGCGCCGCAAAGACAGCGAGCGCCGCGAGACCGCTCTCGCCAGCTGACCGAATTCTCCAGACGGACATGGAGACAAGGGGACACGGAGGCAAGGGGATCACTGCCCTTGTCCCCCCTTGTCTCCTTGTCCTTTTTTCGCCGGGGTTCTGAATGGCTTTTCTGCAGGGCCGCGTCACCTTCCTCCGCTTCCAGGTCCACGGCCCGCGCCCGAGGCTCTTCACCGAAGAGCACCTCGGCAAGCTCAACGCCCACAAGGCCGGGCAGGCCCGCATCGCCAGTGCTGACGGCATCGAAGCCGGGTGGGCCGGCGGCGACCACGTCCTCGACACCGAGTTCGAACTCGCCAAGAACATCGTGAACGATGCTCTGCTCTTCGACCTGCGTATCGACAGCGAGAAGCCGCCGAGCGACCTGCTGCGGGCGTACACCGCCATCGAGTTGAAAGCCGCCGCCAAGGAGAACCCGAGTGGCTTCGCTTCGAAGAAGCAGAAGCGCGACGCCAGGGAAGCCGCCCGGGAGCGACTGGAGCAGGAAGCCAAAGACGGCCGCTACACACGCCGCAAGTGCATCCCCGTGATGTGGGACTCCAAGACCAACGAAGTGCTCTTCGGTGCGACCGCGATGAGCAATGTCGACCAACTCACCACGCTGTTCCAGAGCACCTTCGGCCACGCCCTGGAGCCGATCACAGCCGGGCGACGGGCCCAGATGCTCGCGGAGCTTCACGAGCGCAAGCGGGCCGTGGACGACGCCAGCCCGAGCCCCTTTGTGCCCGAGATCAGCCCCGAAGAACTCTCCTGGCTACCCGATGAGTCCAGCCGCGACTTCCTCGGCAATGAGTTTCTGCTCTGGCTCTGGTATCACACCGAGGTGCTCAGCGACACACTCACGCTCTTCGACGACAGCGCGGCCGCGGTGATGCTGGCGCGAAGCTTGACCCTGGAGTGCCCGCGGGCGGCGACCGGCTCCGAGACGATCCGCCACGAGATGCCCAACCGTCTGCCGGAAGCGAAGCGTGCCGTGCAGAGTGGCAAGCTGCCGCGAAAGGCCGGGCTCACGGTCGTGCGGCACGAGGAGACGAGTGAATTTGCGCTGCACGCCGAGACGCTGGCCGTGAGTGCCGCCAAGCTGCCGCCGATCACGGAGGACATCACCGAACCGCGTGCGAGATTGGAGGAGCGAATCACGCAGATCCGCACCTTGATTGAGACGATCGACCTGATCTACGACGCTTTCGGCCGCGTGCGCCTGAGCGCCGAGTGGAAGCAACAGTTCCCGGCATTGCAGAAGTGGTTGATGAAGGTGGTGTAGCGTCACAACCGATCCAGCGGGCTCACTACGCCGAGCGCCCCTTTGTTCATCACGTGCGTGTAAATCATCGTCGTGCTCACATTCGCGTGCCCGAGCAGTTGCTGTACCGTCCGGATATCCGCCCCGCTTTCGAGCAGGTGCGTGGCAAAGGAATGTCGGAATGTGTGCGGCGTCACCCGCTTCATGACCCCGGCTCGCAGCCCTGCTTCCTTCACCGCCCGGCCGACCACTGCGGATCACGATAACCTTGGGCCACCAAATCCATCGCCCGTGAAATAGGGATGGCCACTCTGCCAGGCTCCGCTTCGAGACGCCGGTAGCCTTGCAAGCGCGCAACCTGGCCCGCCAAAATACTCTGATTGCGCGGGTTGCCCGCACTGAGAACTTTTCTTTCTATCTCGGCAGTCTCCCAGCGATAAAACAGCACCT
>JBGSSZ010000597.1:0-4214 GCA_041736785.1 Limnoglobus sp. | reverse complement strand
CGCGACGATGGATGCCAGCGACACGGTCCGCGACGCGAGCACGACCAGAATCCAGGCACCGATCGCGGCCAGCGCGGGGATCGGCGTGAGCACGAGCACGGTCCCCGCACCGGTGGCGACGCCCTTGCCGCCGCGAAAGCCGAGGTAGATCGGGAACAGATGTCCGATGAACGCAGCCGCGGCAGCGATGACTTTTGCGAGTTCGCGATCGAACGGCGAGCCCTCAAAGGTAACCGCAATCACCGCCACGGGCACGGCTCCCTTGAGCAGATCGAGTACGAAGACGAGAGCACCGAGCTTGCGGCCGAGGACCCGTGCGACGTTGGTCGCACCGATGTTGCCACTGCCGGCAGCGAAGAGATCGACACCACGAAGGCGGCCGACGAGCCAGCCGATCGGAATCGAGCCGATGAGATAGCTGGCAACCGCAATGGCGATGAACATTGGGTTTAGATTACCGACTAGGCCGCACGGCGCAACTGCTGACGCTCGGCGAAGAGTTGCAGCAGACCTTGATAGTGATGCTCGAAGGTCCACTTCGCGGCGGTGGTTCGGGCGGCACCGTTCGCCAGTCGCAGGTACGAACTCTGGCCGACGTGCTCGATCGCCGCGGCGAGTTCCTCGCGGTTGTGCGGGTCGTTCACCACGACACCGTTCCAACTATTCAGCAGTTCCGCGGCACCGTTGTATCGCGTCGTGATCACCGGCAACCCGCAGGCGAGAGCCTCAAGAGCGACCAGCGAGCAGGGATCGTAGAAGGTCGGATGCACGAGATAGTCGGCTGCGAAATAGATGTCACGCGGATCACGGCGGTGGCCGAGGAAGCGCACACGGTTTTGAATGCCGAGCGTCGCAGCGAGCTTCTCGTACTTGCGAGTGTTCGCACCGCCTGCCACGGCCAGGTGCGCCCGCGGCGGCAGTGCACGCAGTAGCGGTTCCAGGCCTTTCAAGCGATAGTTCATCCCGATGAAAAGCCCCACGGGTGTGTCGGGTGTGACGTTCCACCGCGAACGTTCCTCGTGCCGGCGGAAGAAGCGATCCTCAGCCGCGAACCGTGCGGGATCGATGGCACTCCGGAGCACGCGAATGCTTTCCCGCGGCACGCCGTAGAACTGCTCGAAGTGGCCGCGGACCATCTCACTGTTGACCACGATGAGCGGACGCTTCGCACCAAAATACTGCTTCGATTCCAACATGCGATAGGAGATGTTGGCAGGGTCGCAAGCTTTGGCGGCTGCCGCGACCTGCCGCCGCCAGCCGGGAGGATGCTTGAGCCGATTGTGCCAGACCGTGGCGGCGTGCAGACCGCCCTGCGGGTAGAGAATGTCCTGTCCCCAAGTCTTGTCGAAGCCGATGCTCACATCGGGTTTCTCGCGTTCGAGAGCTTTTTCCACTGCGGCAGCGAAGCGCCAGGGGCGGAGCGCGCGGGGGCCGCGGACCCGCTCGATGCGGTGGTAGTGCGTGCTCGCTGGGAGAGCCGTAGTGTCCCAAGTGCTGGCGTAGAGATGCACGCCGTGGCCATCGCGGGCGAGTCGGCGCGACAAGTCCGCGATGTACGTCTCGCAACCGCCGCGACCGGGAAGCACACTCGGATAGCAGAGGGCAATGTCCATGATCTCACTCGCGTGATCGCCGCGCGGCCTTGCGGCGCGAGTGGCGAAGATACAGACGGTACTTCCAGAGCACGGCACGACGGACCCATGCCGGTACCGCGAAACCGGCGGAGTAGTGCTTCCAGAATCGCAGCCGGTCGCACTCACTCACGCCGTCGACTTCGAGCGAGGAATAGAGAAGCTGTGCGAGGTCCTTCACCTGAAAATAGCGGGCGAGCCAGCGATGGTGGCCGAGGCGATGGAAGTCGATGGCGACGACGCCGTCGCGGAAGCTGTCGGGCACGCGCTTACAGTGATCGCTGTGAATGTAGAAGTGACAGAGATAGAGATCTTTGTGGTACGCTCGGCGGCGGTGAAGCTCGACCGCGAGTCGTGCGAGTTCAGCGATCAGCCGGTGCTTCCACCTCAGAAAATCGCTGGCACTCAGTGTGGCCTCAGCGTGCGGAATCGCTTCGTGCAGCGGCAGCATCCCGGCAAGCTCTTCGACGGCGAGGAAGCTCTGCAGCCGAAAGCCCGGCCCACGCCACTCCGCCGCCGCGAGTGCCCGCGGCACAGGAATGCCCTGCGTGCGGGCCCATTCCAAATGCTGCCATTCTTGCAAGCCCGGCGACCATGCCGCCGAAGGCACCAGCCGAGCCAGCACGCCCGACCACATCGGCAGCGTGTAGTGCCGCTTCACAAACATCACGAGCGGTGGTCGCGTCCAGCGGGCAATCGAACGACCCTGCTTCTGAAACAGTTTGTCGGTGATCGCTTCGGAGAGAATGCGCTCCAGCCAGTCGTCGCCCGCAGCAGCTTCGTACTCCGGCAGCGCATGGACGATTGCCGTGCGTGCCTTTGGAGAGAAGAAGTGGCGAAGCTTCAGCACGGTGTTTCGTCTCCCGTGCGGATCAGTGCAAACGACTCCGCAGTGATCGGCGACGTGAGCCGCTGACCGAACGCGAGCAGTGTGGGTGTGGGCTGACCGAGCCGCTGTCGTCGGAAGATCTGCTTTGCGAACAGTGCACCCGGCGAACGCCAGCATCGATCACGCAGCCAGGATTTGAGACGGCTGAGAGGAGCCGTGGTGCGCCAGCGGAGCAGGATCGCAGTTTTGCCGTCGGGTGCGAGGACATGCTGCTTGTCGCCAGCGCGGATCGGCTCGCCGCTGAGTGGGTAGTACGGAATGGTGATTGCGGGCTGCGGCCAGACTTCGGCGAGTGCGGGGGTCACGCAGACAGCTTCCGCCGGTGCCAGCCAGACGAGCCGCTGCGATGCAGCGATGGCCGGGTCGCAGTGCTGATCGCGGATTGAGCCCCGCAGCTTGAGTGGCTCGCTCGCTTTCTGAATCTGCCGCGCCCACACCTTGAACGGGGGCATGCCTTTGAGGTTGCGTAGGTAGGCACGCAGCATTCGCAGACGCTCCCGCGGCGAGGCGAGCGCGTCGGTGAGCGAGGCGTCGAGTTGTGCGAGTGCATCGACTCGCGAAGCGTGTGACACCGGGCCGAATCGCGCCGAGGGCCAGTCGATGACGGTGACGTCGGCAGTGTCGCGGCGGAGGAAGATGTGTTTGGCTGCCAGATCGGGCGTGTCGATTTTCGCCACGTGCAATCCGGCGATGGCGACGCCGATCTCTTCAGCAATCTCCCGCCGACGCAGCGGGTCCTGCTCGCCCGCGGCGGTCAACCGCAGTTCTTCGCAGCCCGCGAGATCGTCGACGAGGAGGAATGCCCGCCCGCGGCCATCTTCGCCGTAGGCGATCCACTGAGGGCCGGGCCGCGAGAGTGCGGAGAGTCGCTCCAGCACCTTTGCCTCACGGACAGAACGCGAGACCATGCCAAAGCCAGCCCGGCGATTGCGCCGACGGATCCGCCCGCTGACGCGATGCTCGCGCTTCAGATACACAATGCGTGTTTTCAGTTCGACCCGCACGACATGACGATCATGGTGACCCGAAAGTATATCTCCGCGCAGAGCGAGGAAATCCTCAGCCGTAGCGAGGTTCTGCTTTGCCAGCCAAGTGCGATAGCGCGGATGAATGACCGCATAGCCGCGCGACGGTCTCACCACCGAAAGCGATTTCACTTCGCGGATGGCGATGGCGCGAGTCGATGTCAAACCCAACACGCTATCCAGCATGGCGAACCTCCGGAGCAAAACGCCGCAGCAATTCGAGGCTCGCGGAGAGCACCTTCGCGGGCGACAGTTGGGTCATGCAGTCGTGATGCCCGAGCGGGCACGTCCGCTGCTGGCACGGGCCACACGGCAGTAATTCCTGCAGGTGAACCGCTTTGTCGAATCGGGTTTCCGTCCAGCCGATGTGCGTGGGGCCGAAGAGCGTGACGACCGGCACATCGAATGCGTGAGCGAAATGCCGCGGGCCGCTGTCGGTCGTGACGACCAGCGCGAGCCGCCGGACGATCGCTTTGGACAAGCCGATGGAGAGCGGAACGCTGCTCAGAGAGACGACGTGCGGATGCCTGGCAGCGGCTGCGATGCGGATCGCTTCCTCGCGTTCGGCGGGGCCGCAGAGCACGACCACGCCGTGACCGCGGCGGGCAAGCTGGTTGGCGAGTTCGGCGAAATGCGGCCAGTGTTTGCCGGCTCCGAACGCGCCACCGG
>JBGSSZ010000577.1:0-1955 GCA_041736785.1 Limnoglobus sp. | reverse complement strand
CTGCCTTGCTTGCGCTGCGGACTGGTTGCTCTCACTTCAATGTTTCCTTCAGGAGCGCGGTCATCGCATCCCAAGACTTCTTATCCGCGTCGGCGTTGTACTTCATCCCGGGCAGGTTCTTCTCATCGGCGCTTTTCACGGTGAAGCTGTGCACCGCACCAGGGTGATTCACAAACTCATACTTCACCTTCGCCGCGTCGAGTGTGTCGCGGAATTTCTTGATCGCTTCCGCCGGGATGAAGCCGTCGTCGGCACCGTTGCAGACCAGTATCTGTCCCTTCACCCTTTTGGCCTGCTCGGGAGTAGGTGCCGGCAGTCCGGCGTGGAATGTGATCACCGATTTCAGGTCCGCTCCGCTGAGTGCGAGTGTCAGTGCCGTCGTGCCGCCGAAGCAATAGCCGATCGCGGCGATCTTCGTCTTGTCCACAAAAACCTGGTCTTGCAGCACCTTCAGCGCCCCCTCGGCCCGGGCCTGCCACTCCTTTTCGTTCTCGCGGAGGGAGGTCGTAAACTTTTTCGCGTCGGCGGGGTGCTCAGTGGTCTTGCCGTCGCCGTACATGTCGGCACAGAACGCCGCGTAGCCCATCTCGGCCACCATCTTGGCCCGCTTCTTCGCGTCGTCGTTCAGGCCCCACCACTCGTGAAAGACCAGCACTCCCGCCTGCGTGCGGCTCAGCTCCGGGTTGTAGTAGAGCACGCCTTTGCACTTCGTGCCATTGACGTCGTATTCGATCTCTTTGCTGGTCACGGCCGCCTGAACCGATGTAGTGGCCCATGCCGTCAGCAGAATCGCGAGTGAGATTCGCATAGAGGTGCTCCTTGAGTTCGACTTCCCCGGGCGTGCTGCTAGGATACGCCTTTCCAGCCGGGGGTCTGCCATGCTTTTGCGAATGTTGTGTCTTCTGGTGTTGGCCGGTCCCGTGGTCGCCGCGGAGCGGACGCACACGGTCGTGCCCGAGGATTATTTCTCGCTCGCCACGATCACGGAAGTGGCTGTGAGCCCCGATGGCAAGCACGTCGCCTAC
The DNA here is from genome assembly GCA_041736785.1 of Limnoglobus sp. GTDB lineage: Bacteria > Planctomycetota > Planctomycetia > Gemmatales > Gemmataceae > JBGSSZ01. The sequence goes on along the minus strand of JBGSSZ010000577.1, from coordinate 930 downwards.
GCCGAGGCCCGCTGGGACAAAGCCGATGACAGCCGCAAAGGGGACCTCTGGGTGATCGCCACCGACGGCAAGAGCAAGCCGGTACGGCTGACTTTCGACCGTGCCAACGATCGCAACCTGAAGTGGAGCGCCGATTCGAAAACGATTTACTTCCTCGGCAACCGCAAGCGCGAAGCGGAAAAGAAAGCCCCCTACGACGGCAAAACGCAAGCCTGGAGTCTTTCCGCCGCGGGTGGCGAACCGCGGGCCATCACCAGGGAAGCCGGCGGCATCGACCACTACGACCTCGCCAGCAAGGCCAACGCACTCTTCTACAGCCTGGCTGTCGATCACTCCGACTCCGATGACTTCGCCAAGTTGCGCAGCCAGTACAAGCTCGACTACGGCCACGGCGTGCGGAAGATCAGTGAGATCCACCGCACCAACCTCGACAACTGGCGGACCGAGCGGGTGTACGACGGCAAGCGCTACGTCCGCGAATTCGCGGTCACGCAAGACGGCAAGAAGCTCGCCATGGTGACGGCCTTCGACGACAGCGTGGTGAAGAGCGAAGGCGAGAGCCGCGTGGACATCGCAACGTCAGACGAGACGCGACCGTCATGGAGCGTTTGGACCGTGACCACGCCGCCAACGGACGCCTACCGCAAGAACGCGGCCTCGCCGAACGCGTGGCTGGAGAATTTGGCGTGGAATCAGGCAGGGAGTGCTCTAGCGTTTACTGCAATTTTTGACGGCCATCCCGCCGCAATCTTCTCTTGCCAGCACAATGTCGCAAGATGGGAAATCAGTCTGCTGGAGTCTGGTAAAGATGTTGTTGGCTATGGACGTGGATCTGGCCAGATGTTGCAATGGCATGGCAACAAGCTCAACTGGATTAGTGAACGTGATGGTCGCTCATTTCTCAACACACAGCAAAGACCGGAGAAGGGT
>JBGSSZ010000575.1:0-4292 GCA_041736785.1 Limnoglobus sp. | reverse complement strand
GGCTTGAGCGTCCCGCAGCGACTGAAACTGCCGAAAGGGGTGCGTGCCGAACCCGAAATGTAGTGCCAACTCGCGAGCCTGAAACTCGAGTTCCAAGGCCTTTTCAACGAACCAAGCCCGCGAACTGCGGAAGTTGGGCTAGCTGAGACGATCGAGCGCACCACCGATACGGCGAACAATGGCCGCACGTTGGTCCGTGGCGAATTCACCGACCGCTAGTCGCGGCAACCAATGCAGAACAGTACCGGCTGCAATGACTCGCACGAGTCCGCAAACAAGATCGGTGGTGACCGCCCGGGAGCCGCCCGCGGCCCGGTACGCCTCGACACCCGCAGCCGGGTTGCCGAATTCACCATAGTATCGCGCGAGATCGAGAGCCGGGTGATCGTAGCGGATCGAAGCGAAATCGATCACGCCACTGACTCCGTCGCGTTGGAAGAAGACATGCCCGGAATGCAGGTCGCCGTGGATTGTTTGAGTCGCAAGCGTGTGGTTGGGAATGACGAGCGGGCTCAGTCGCTCGATCGCCTCGCGGTGCAGCGACTGAAGCTCAGAGTCCGTGCCAAACTGCAAGCTCCGCAGGAGCGGCAGTTTCTGATTCACATACTCGATACGGTCCCGGATTGGATGCGTGATGGCTGGGGACTTCGGCCAGCGGCTGTGCATCGCAGCGATCGCCGAGCCCGCAGATTCCAGTTGTGTGACGGAAAGGCTGTCCACTGGCGCGCCGGGCAAGCGCTCATGGACTTCCCAGATCAAGCCGTCCGACTCGGCGAAACTCTGAGCATCGACGGCGTTCACCAGCGGTGCGATAAACGGCAGCCCGGCGACATGTTGGCGGGACTGATGGATTTTGCGGACGCGTTCGGCGACGGTGCCCGCGGGCCAGGATTTCAGAATGTGAGTTGCCGAAGCGAAGACGCGGGCTCCACTGAAGCCGCCGAGGCAGGGCGACCAGACCGCATCGCCCAGAGGCCGGGGATACTGGCGCAAAACCGCGAAAGGGATCATTTTTCGCGACTCACATCTTGTGCCCGATGCCGTTGTGTCGGATGATGGAACGCATGCACCATTCATTCTGCGGTCGCATTCATTCGTCGACGATTCATCGCTGTTCGTTGCTTGCAACCCTCTCCGGGGCGGCGAACTGAAGCTCGCACACTATATTGTTACAAATCCGCTCACAGGGAGTGCTGGCTATGGCCAAAGGCCGCGGCGACTTTACTGACATCCTCGTCAAAAAACGAATCCTCAGCCCCGAGCAGGTGACCGAAGCCGCCAGCATGGCCTCGGCCAACGGCATCAAGCTCGAAGATGCCCTCGAAAAGCTGAACTACGCAAGCAAGAACGAAAGCGCGCAGGCCAAGGCCGAGCACGGCGGCATCGACTTCGTCGATCTCACCGGCCTGGAGATTCCCCGCTCGGTGATCGAACTGGTGCCGGAAAGCGTGGCCCGCGAAAACCTCGTGCTGCCGCTCGCCCTCGAAGGCAACGTGATGAAAATCGCGATGGCCGACCCGAGCAATTACGACACGGTGCAGAAACTGCAGTTCGTGCTGAACAAAGATATCGTGCCCGTGATGGCCGTCGTTGAGCAGATCACCGACGCCATCAACCGCAACTACGGCCAGACCGAGACCGAGTCGGTCGACTCGATGCTCGTGGAGTTCACCGATACCCAGATCGAGTTTACCCAGATCGAAGGTGCCGGTGGTGCCGGCGGACCCGAGGAGAGCGATGCCCCAGTCGTGCGGCTCTCCAATCTCATGATTCAGGAAGCAGTGCAGCAGCGGGCATCGGACATCCACGTCGAGCCCTTCGGCGACCGGGTAAGAATCCGCTACCGCATCGACGGTGTGTTGGTCGAGCGTGACGCCGTGCCACGACGGCTCCAGGCAGCTTTGTTGTCTCGCCTCAAAATTATGTCTTCAATCGACATTGCTGAAAAGCGTCGTCCTCAGGACGGCCGCATCAAGATGAACATCGCCGGCAAGCACTATGACCTTCGTGTGAGCGTTCTTCCGAGCGTGCACGGTCAGTCTGTCGTGATGCGAATCCTGGATCGGAGCAACATTCAAGTCAGCATCAAAGACTTGGGCTTCGCAGAAGAGGACTACCTCCGCTTCCAGAACATCATCAAACGGCCCAACGGCATCTTTCTAGTGACAGGCCCGACAGGATCAGGAAAGACCACAACTCTATACGCTGGCCTGAATGAGTTGAATAGGCCTGATCGCAAGATCATCACGGCGGAAGACCCGGTGGAGTACTACTTGCCGGGGATCAATCAGGTCGAGGTTCGACATAACATCGGTCTGGACTTCGCCCGGATTATCCGCGCCATGTTGCGTCAAGCTCCGAACATCATCCTTGTGGGCGAAATCCGCGATAAGGAGACGGCTGAGATCGCTGTGCAAGCTTCTCTGACTGGACACTTGGTATTCAGCACACTTCACACTAACGATGCGCCCAGTGCCGTCACGAGATTGGCGGATATCGGGGTGCCACCATTCCTCATTGCGAGCTCGGTGATCGCTATCATGGCCCAGCGTCTTGTGCGGCTCAACTGTCCCAAATGCAAGGAACCGACGATGCCTGAGCCGGAGATGCTCAAGTCGGCCGGGATCGATGAAGAGACCGCCAGCAAGGCCAGTTTCATGAAGGGCCGCGGCTGTGCATTCTGCCGGCAGGGAGGCTATCGTGGTCGCCAGGCGATCTTCGAGATGATGCGTATGACATCGGCTCTGCGCGAGTTGACATTTGCACAGGCTCCCGCACAAGAGCTCCGCCGCAAGGCTCGCGCCGGTGGGATGAAGACGTTGCTGGAAGATGGCATCAGCAAATCACTTCGGGGCATCACCACCCTCGAGGAGGTGCTTAGCATCTGTCATGCGGAACTGATCGACATGCACTGAGCATTCGACGAAGGCCGTTGTATACAATAGACTTCAGGCAATTGAGGAGGCGATACCGTGGCTGTTGCAATGGAAAAACTGCTTGCGACTGTGATCCAGTTGAAAGCCAGCGACATTCACATCAGCGTTGGGCAACCGCCTGTGATCCGCCATCACGGGCGCATGCGCAAGCTCGATGCCAAGGTACTCGATTCCGATGACACCACGGGCCTGATGAAGTCCATCACGCCTGATCGCTGTCAGCAGGAGCTGCAAATCAAAGGCGGGGCTGACTTTGCGATCGAATATGCCGAGGGGACCCGCTTCCGCTGTGCCATTTTCAAGCAGAAGGGCAGCATCGGGATGGTGCTGCGACGCATCCCCAGTGCCTTTCTCACCTTCGAGCAACTCCGCATGCCGGAGGCGATTCGCTCGCTGATCGTGCGTCCACGCGGACTGCTACTCGTCACGGGGCCGACCGGTTCGGGCAAGACCACATCGCTGGCGTCGATGATCAACTTCATCAACGACAACTACGATCGCCACGTGATTACGCTCGAGGATCCGATCGAGTACTACCACAAGCACAAAAAGTGCACGGTCAATCAGCGTGAAATTGGTGTCGATGTCCCGGAGTTCAAGGAGGGCATCCGCCGTGCTCTGCGTATGGACCCGGACGTGATCCTCGTGGGTGAAATGCGTGACCTCGAGACGATCCATGCGGCGATCGAGGCCGCCGAAACGGGCCACGTCGTCTTCGGCACCCTGCATACCTCGGGTGCGGCGAGCACGGTGAACCGCATCATCGACGTCTTCCCCAAAGACCAGCAGGATCAGATCCGCACACAGCTGTCCACAGCACTTATGGGGGTGCTCAGCCAGGCTCTGCTGCCCCGCAAGCCCGAGGGAGTGATCGCGGCGTACGAGATGATGGTGGTGACGCCCGCCATCCAGAACCTGATCCGCGAAAACAAGGTCTACCGCATCGACAGTGCGATTCAGACTGGCCGTAAGCATGGAATGTTCTTGCTCGACGAGTCGCTGTTCCGGCTCTGGAAGGAAGACATCTGCGACAAGGAAGAGGTGCTGCTCAAGAGCAGTAAACCGGCCGAACTCGCCGCGAAGATCGCCCAGGCTGAGAAGGGCTTCGAAGACGACGAGGATGACGACGATGACGATGACGACTTTGATGATGAAGACGATGATGACGACGACGAGCCCCCGCGGCGGCGCGGGCGGTAGCGGTTGGGCCGGGATTTGAGCATCAATCAGGAAGACACTATGTCGACGCCGACGCCGAACGATCCGAAGAAGCCCCAGGTTCCGCCCGCGGGTGCGAAGCCGCCGGTAAAGGCACCGCAACCGACGAGTGGTGTGAAACCGCCTGCGGGGCCGCCA
>JBGSSZ010000574.1:0-16250 GCA_041736785.1 Limnoglobus sp. | reverse complement strand
CGCATCACCGAATTCGGCGCGACGCACACACTCGATCCGACCGCAGCGGATTATGACGCCCGGCTGAGTGCGGTCCTCGGCACTCGCGGCGCGGATTGTGCCCTCGAACTCGCCGGGCGTGCGGAGGCGGTGGCTCAATGCATGTCGTCGGTGCGCATCGGTGGCGTCGTCATCCTCGCCGGCACAGTCAGCCCGACGCCCGCGGTGCCGCTCGATCCGCAGCAGGTGGTGCGGCGAATGCTCACGGTCCGCGGGGTCCACAATTACCAGGCGTGTCACTTGCAACAGGCACTGGAATTCCTCGCCGGGCCTGGCCGGCAATTTCCATTGGATTCGCTGATCGCAGGTCGCTATTCTCTTGATGACGCTGAAGCCGCGTTTGCGGCGGCCCTCGCCGCGCGGGGGCGTCGAATTGCGATCATGCCCACCGGTTCGGAGTAGAAGTCGTGGCCAAATCTGCTGATGTCGCGATCGTCGGCGGCGGGATCCTCGGGCTGGCATTTGCCTGGGAAGCCGCCCGTCGGGGGCAGTCGGTCGTCGTGTTCGAGCGCGATCGACTGGCCCAGAGCGCGTCGATCCGCAACTTCGGCATGATCTGGCCGATCGGGCAACCCGCGGGAGCACTTTACGACCTCGCCATGCGCAGCCGCGAGCGCTGGCTCGAACTCGCCACCACGAATGTACTCTGGGTGAACCCCTGCGGCTCGATCCACGCGGTTTACGAAGACGACGAAGACACCGTGATCCGCGAATTCGCAGCGACTTCGTCCACGCATGGCATCGCCTGTGAATACGTCGAGGCTCGCGACGCCGTGAAGCGGTTTCCCGCGCTGCAGGCGGAGGGCTTGAAGGGCGTGTTCTGGAGTGCCACGGAACTGGCCGTCGATCCGCGGCAGGCCATCGCCATGCTCCCACGCTGGCTGGCGGAAAGCAAGGACGTGCACTTTCAGTTCGCCACGACCGTGACGGGCGTCGAATCGGGCCGCTTGACCACGTCGACGGGCGAGACCTGGAACGCCAGGCAGATCTTCGTCGCAGCAGGGGTCGATTTCCAGACGCTCTTCCCGGCGGAATATCGGGCGATGGGCCTGCGGGTGTGCAAGCTGCAGATGCTGCGGACCGTGCCGCAGCCGTCGTCGTGGAAGCTCGGTCCGCATCTCGCCGGCGGTCTGACGCTCACGCACTACAAGTCGTTTGAGTCGTGCCCGTCGCTGGCCGCGGTGAAGGCCCGCATCGCGGCGACGATGCCGGAATTCGTCCACTTCGGCATCCATGTGATGGCGTCGCAGAACCAGCTCGGCGAAGTCATCATCGGCGACTCGCATGAATACGACGCCGACATCAGCATCTTTGACAAGGCGCACATCGACGAACTGATCCTGCAATACCTCGCTCGTATGCTGCGGCTGCCCGATCCCCGCATCGCGGCACGCTGGCACGGACTGTATGCCAAGCGAGCCGATAAAACGCTGAGCGTCGAGAGCCCGTTGCCCGGCGTGACGCTGCTGGCGGCGGCGGGCGGTGCGGGCATGACCCTCTCCTTCGGCTTCGCCCGCCAATGGTGGGACTCGCACGACAGTGGCTCGCCATTCATTCTGGAGGCACCCCGTGGCAAAAACTGACATCGGACTGGTCGTGTTCGACTGGGCCGGCACAGTGATCGATTTCGGTTGCCTGGCCCCGGCGGGTGCTTTTCAGAGAGCGTTTCAGGAACGCGGCGTCGAGGCGACGATGGCCGAGGTCCGCGCTCCGATGGGGCTGCACAAAAAAGACCACCTCCGCGAGATGCTGCGGATGCCCGCACTCTCCGCGAAATGGCAGACCGCGACCGGGCAGGCGTGGACGGAAGCCGACATTGATACGCTCTACGGCCGCGTGACGCCGATGCAGGTTGCCGCCGCGAAGGAATACTCCGCACTGATCCCCGGCGTGCGGGAGTGCGTAACGGCGCTCCAGACCATGAATGTGCGGATCGCTGCGAGCACGGGTTACTTTCACGAAGCTGCGGATGCCTGCTATGCCGCGGGGGCGAGCCAGGGCTTCGAGCCGAAGTTCAGGATCTGTGCCGACGAAGTGCCCGGCGGGCGGCCCAAGCCGTGGATGATCTTCCGCTGCATGGAGGCGCTCGATGTCTACCCGCCTCGCCGCGTGGTGAAGATCGGCGACACGACCGTGGATGTGCTCGACGGCCGCAACGCCGGGGTCTGGAGCGTCGCCGTAGTCGACAGCAGCAGCGAGATGGGCCTGTCGCAGGCAGAGTTTAGCAAGCTATCAACATCTGAACGCGACAAGCGGAGAAAAGCCGTGCGGGCGAAATTTGAAGCCGCCGGCGCAGATGCGGTCCTGAATGATCTCAGCGAGTTGCCTCATTACATCCGCGGACTCAACTCTTGAAGGCGAGCGTCCGCTGGATGCTCTTAGCGACGCACTTGAGCGTTGTACCCGTGCTGAATCCAGTTCGCTGCATCAACCGCCAGGCATCGCGATAGCGACCGCGGCAGGCCAGATAATAGCAGCGGTCGAGCATGTCCTGCCGGAGATGCGCCGGGCATCGCTCGAAGACCCGCTCCATGACGGTGGAAACTTCGAAGACCCGCCGCCGCACGTCGTGCGAGAGATTCTCTGCCCGCCAGGTCCAGAACGCGACGGGGGCGTCGATCAACGCCAGCGGATGCTCGCGGAGGCAGCGTTCCAGGAAAGCGAAGTCAATGCAAGTGGCCAGGCTGTCATCGAAGCCGCCGCATTCCACCCAGAGCGTTTTGGGAAACGCCATCGCGCTGCACGACATGGCGTAGCAACCGAACCGCGCGAGGGCTTCGTAGGCGATCGGGGCATCGATGACGCTCAGGCCGTGGATGCGCCGTGCGGGGAGCGACTGCACATTGGCCCAGGCTTTGTCGAGCAGGTGCCCGCGATCCTGGCTTTCGGGCCGCACGATCAGTCGTCCGATTGTGAGGCCATCGATACGTGTGTCCCGCAGCCGGGCGATGCGGTCCGGGACCAGTTCGTCGTCGTGATCGAGCGGCACGATGACATCGCTGATGGCCGCTGCGATCCCCCGGTTGAGCGGCGCAGCCGGGCCGCCGCTGTTGGCCTCCAGACGAATGATTTGCACTCGACATTTTGCGGCTTCAAGAATCGCTTCGACTGCTGCGACTGTCGCATCCGGCGAGGCGTCGTCGACGACGATCACCTCGTCCGGTGGCACCGATTGCTGCAGCACGGAGTCGAGCGTGCGACCGATAAACGCGGCAGCGCGATACGTCGGGATCACTACCGCGACCGTCATGGAATCTCCCCAAATCCAGCGAGGGTTTGTTGTAGCGGCAAGGCACGGCAGTGCGGCATGGGAGGCAGTGTCTCATTTTGTTATCCGCATCCGAGCCAAGAGAATTTCGATTCGAAGTCATGAAGAGTCGATGAAGCGTGTATCATCCTGATATTCTGCGAGGATCCGCCGTGAGTGAGCCGCTCATCCTGACGTTCTACCGCAAACTCCCCCAACCCGGCCCGCTCGAAGACGACGATCTCTGGACCGCCGGCATGCAGGAAGCGCTCCGCGAATTCCGCCAGTCGATCAAAAACAACTACGGCGAAGCCACTCTCGAACGCCTGCTCCGCCACAGTGACGTGCAGGTGCGGCAGGCAGCAGTCCTTGCCCTCGGCATCATCGGCACCATCGCCAGCAACAGTGGCATCGCGGAATCGCTCAAAGACGACGATGGTCTCGTGCGGCGATTTGCTCATGACGCACTCTGGGAGATCTGGTTTCGCGGCAGCGATGCCAACAACTGTTGGGCACTCCAGCAGGCTTTGCAACTCGGTGACTTTCTCGAAATGCTGGCGGCACTCGACGACATCCTCGAGTCGGCCCCTGACTACGCCGAGGCGCACAATCAGCGGGCGATCCTCTATTTCCGCCGCGGGGAATACGCCCGGTGCATTGCCGACTGCAAGACCGTGCTGCGTCTGAATCCGATGCACTTCGCCGCCGCCGCGGGGATGGGGCAGAGCTATCTGAAGTTGCGGAAGCCGCGGGCGGCACTGCGATCGTTTGAACTGGCGCTCGAGATCTATCCCGGGCTCGATGACTTGCAGGACGCTGTCCGCACGCTGCAGGATGTGCTGGGGGAGTGATCAGACCACAGCGAGTTCGACTGCGACTGCATAGACCTTCAAATAGGCGTTCAACTCCCGATGGCAGCAGGTGCAGCCGCTGCCGGCTTCTGAGATTTGCCGAAGCTCGAGCAGATTCCGCACGCCGCTGGTACGGATTGTCGTGATCACTTCGTGCTCGGTCACCTTCAGACAGCGACATACCAAGCGATCCTGGCAGCTTCCCACGGACGGGCAAGTGCTACAGGAGCCGGTGCAATCAGGTGTGGTGTCAAGACTTGTCATAGTGTGTGTGTGAGACGGAGTCTCATTTAAGTATAGACACACACCTGGGCAACCGTCAAGACTTCGCCGAAATCACCAGTCCGCTGCGCACGCAAGGCAGTGAAGTGAAGAAGAGATTCCCTTGCTTGCGCTGCGGACTGGTTGACGCGGAGGGGTGGCTCAGTTCGCTGGTTCCGGTTCTGCAACTGGGATCGCGACGTCGCGGAGAGCCTCGTCGGGCAGCACGAATGAATTCTCCAGCAATTCGTCATTGGTCCCTTCAGTGAGAAGCTCCGGGAACCGCTGGTTCGGGAGCACCTGCACGGAGAAGATTTCCTGCACGCCGGAATCGAAGCGGAGGAAGGCGACAGTCTGCCCGTTGCGGACATCGACGATCCACAGACCGCACATTCGCTCGTCTTCTTTGAGCCGGTCGGTGATGGGGATGCCGCTGAAGACCGCCGACTCGCGGACCTGGCTCAAGCCGATGAACGCGTAGGGTCCATAGAAATCGAGGCCGCGTGTGAAACCCGGCAGCAGGGCGACGTGCTGGAGTTGCCCGTTCGATTCGTCGACCAGTGAGAGCGTTCCACCGCCCGACTCGCAGACCCAGAGCCGATTTTCATACCATCGCGGCGAGTGCGGCATGGAGAGACCGCTGGCGATGACCTTGTTCGTTGGCACATCCATGAGGATGCCACCCTTGGCTTTGTCGGGCCGCCAGCCGGCTGCGGTGTCCGTCGTGCCGAGGGCGGTGACGTACTGCGGGCGACCGTCACGAACCGCGAGTCCATTCAGGTGGCAGCGGTCCTCCATCGCGAGCTTCGTGATGAACGGCGGACGCCACCGCGGCACAAAACTGCAATCGGGGGCCAGCGTGCAGAGGCACGAAAATCGCGTGTTCACAATCCAAAGCTCAGGCCCGGCAAACGCCATCTCGTGAATCTGAATGTGCCCTGTCAGGTGCTGCGAGCGGGGCATGTAGCACGCGTCGTGCACGCGGGCCGCTTTCTCCAGCTTCAGAGCAACGTCGGGCTGGTTGTGATATTCCCAGACGTGCTTCTTGGTGCCGATGGCCAGCCGCGGACCGGAGAGAGCCATGCCCATCGGCACTTCGAAGTTGCGAAAGTGCGTATTGACCGAGCCCCCTTCGGAGCGGACCACGATCATCTTCCCCGCCTGGTACGTCGAGACCAGCACCGAGATGCCGAGCTGATCGAGCAGCGGCGGCAGGCTGGTGGTGTGCACGCTCAGCAGCGGCACGTCCTCTTTCTTCTCGACATTGTTCTCCGCCGATTCTTCCGCCATGGCTTGGTCTCGCACAAGGGTGTTGCGTCTCGCCTACTGAACAGACTATGAAATCAAGCTCCGGTCTTGCGCACCGCTGAGGCATTTCCAAATCCGTCTTATGCCGTGATCTCGGCTCACCGACGGTTGACACGGCTGCGATCAGGAGCACAACGAGACATGTCGGTGCAACCTCCTCGCAGTGCCGGTATACACTCAGTCATACACGATGCGAATTCGCTCTGCACTGGTCGTACTATTCGGGCGATGAGCTAAAAGAAATGCCGCAAGTTCAAGAATTCGTCGGTTTACTGACTCGCGTTTGATTATCATCATATTGACGACGAGTTGTGACTGCCACGTACTGCGATGATTGTGACTTGCCGGATTTGAACTCCTTCTGAATGGATCCTGAACTGCATGAATTACTATTCCCAGCGCCGCCTTGCGCTGACACGCGACCTCAAACGTGATGGCCTCGACGCACTGCTGATCAGCGATCCCGTGAACATCTTCTATCTCACGGGCTTCACCGGCGACAGTAGCTATTTCGTCGCGTCTCCCAAGCATTCGATCCTGGTCAGCGACACCCGCTTCGAAGCTCAGATCGAAGAAGAATGCACTGGGCTGGAAGTCGTCATCCGCGGTCACGACAAGACCACCGAGGAGGCACTCGGCGAGGTGCTCGGCAAAGCCGGGTTGAAGTCCGTGGGCGTGGAGTCCCGACATGCGACGCTCGCAATGCTGGAAATGCTGGCGTCGAGCGCTCCGAAAAGCACCTTCGCCGGAGCCGGGGCACGGGTGGAAGAACTCCGCGTTGTCAAAGACGCCTCCGAGGTTGAGCGCATCCGCGAGTCGGTGAAAGTCGCTGAGCGGGCCTTCGGGATGTTCAAGGTGATGATGCGCGAGACCGACACGGAAAAAGATCTCGCGGATCGGATGGACCATTTCCTTCGCCTGTGTGGCGGGACGCAGTCATCGTTTCCGGTGATTGCCGCCGTGGGGGATCGCGGTGCCCTGCCCCACGCTCCGCCAACACGCCGTCAGCTTCTCGAAGGCAGCAAGCTGCTTGTGGACTGGGGTGCGGTGCTGGGTGGGTATCACTCCGATCTGACCCGCACGATCCGCTCGCCGTATTTGATGGCTCCGTCGCGGAAGAACAAACCGGAGCGCGTGGGCCGCGATTTCGAGAAACTCTACAACGTGGTGCTCAAGGCCCAATCCGCGGCGTTCGACGTGATCCGTGAAGGCGTGGCCGCCAAAGATGTCGATGCCGCGGCCCGGAAGGTCATCACCGATGCCGGGCTCGGCGATTTCTTCACCCACGGCCTCGGTCACGGTCTGGGGCTCGAAACCCACGAAGCTCCGCGGGTCCGCAAAAACAGCGACGACATCCTGCAGGCCGGCATGGTCATCACCATCGAGCCCGGCGTCTACATCCCGGGCTGGGGCGGCATCCGCATCGAAGACGATGTGCTCGTCCGCCGCGACGGGCACACGCTCCTCAGCACACTTCCGCGTGAACTGGCGGAAATTGAAAAAGGATAAGTGCTACCGGCTCTCGGGGGTGATGCCGACCACGATGTCAAAGTTCGCGGCGAGTTCGCCGGTCTTCGACTCTTTGATCGGTGAGAAATCGACCGTGATCGAGTCACGCTGCTTCTGATCCTTGACGTTCCTCCAGATCCCATCCTTGGCATTGCCAGCGTGGCCCTTGATGTAGCACTGGCTGGTGAGTAGTTCCTTGCTCCCCTGCTTCACTTTCACATGGATATGCGGTGCCCGGCCCGGATACGGCACAGGCTTGATGGTGCGGAAGTAGTATTCACCGGCGCGGTTGGTGGTGAAGCGGCCGAAGCCCTGGAAGTTCTTATCGCGTTTCCCAGCGTTGCTGCTGCCCTGGTGGATGTAGGCCCCGTTGGCGTCGCACTGCCAGATTTCGATGACGGCCCCGCGGACGGGTTTGCCACCGGCGTCGAGGATCTTTCCTGTCAGGTGCGTGATCTCGCCGACGCTCGGGGTCAGGGCGTCGTTGATGATCAGCAGATCGTTGTCGGTGTCGAGCGGCAGCGTCGTCGGGTAGAACGGCCCTTCAGTCTGCCGCGGCGTCTTGGTGAGTTCCTCAGCAAAGGCACCTGCCTTGGTGAAGAACAGGGTCGCCGCCGCGGAGCCGAGGAAGAGGCGTCGGGAGTTTTCCATGGCAATTGCTCGTGAGAACTTGAGCATCATCATAGCAGAACTCCACATCCCGAACCTGCCCCATGCTCGTCTGGCAGCCTGAAAGCAATTCAGGTCTTCAATCGCTCTTCGCAAGTCATATTTCATCCAATACCCTGACAAAGTCTCCCACTCCGAAAGGCGGTGCCTTGTGCGCTGGCTCACTCTCCTCACCATCACCGTGATCGCTGGCTGCTCTGGCAACTCCGGCAGCAGCGGGCCCAAGTTCGCAGTCGTGACCAACAATCCCGATGAGTTCTGGACGCTCGCGGAGAAAGGCGCCGCCAAGGCGGCCAAGGACTTCAACTGCGAAGTCGCTTTCCGTAAGCCGTCGAAGGACGACGCTCAGGAGCAGCGCGATATTCTCAATGCCCTCGTGAACAAGGGCTACGACGGCATCGCCGTCAGCGTGATCAATCCCGTCGATCAGTTGGCGGATCTCAAGCAGATTGCCTCGAAGACGAAGCTGATCACGATGGACAACGACGCCAAGGGCTCGGATCGCATCTGCTACATCGGCACGGACAACATCGCCGCAGGTCGCTCTGCCGCACGGTTGGTGGCTCAGGCTCTCCCCAAGGGCGGCACCATTGCCGTGTTTGTCGGCAACATGAGCTCGCTCAACGCCCAACAGCGGCATCAGGGGCTCATGGAAGAACTCACCGCGATCGGCAAAGCCAAGGGCGTGACCTACACGCTCTACAAGAACGAACCGATCACCGACGGTGCCAACGATCAGAACGCCGCGAACAACGCCCGCCAGGCCATGGAGCAGATCGGCAACCAGCCAAACGTCTGCTTCATCGGGCTCTGGGCCTACAACCCCCCGGCGATCCTCGAAGCAGCCAAGACCAAGGGACTCGTCAACAAAGTGAAGATCGTCGGCTTCGACGAACGCGAGGCGACGCTTGCGGGCATCATGGCCGGCGAGATCGAAGGCACCGTGGTCCAGGACCCGTTCAACTTCGCCTATCAGAGCGTCGAGATTCTGGCCGCCGAACAGAAGGGCGACACCAGCAAGCGTGCCAAGACTACGGTACCGCATCGCATCATCACCAAGGATGGCAAAGTGCCGAGCGGCGAAACCGCCAAGGGCATGACAGCCGCGGAGTTCAAGACGGATCTGGAAGCGAAGATGGGCGGTAAATAGGAAAGCCCTCACCTCGCATGACACCGTTTCTCTCCGCAGTCGGCATTCGCAAGCAGTTCCCCGGCGTACTGGCGCTCGATGGCGTCAGCGCGGCCCTGAACGGCGGCGAGGTGCTCGCGATTGTCGGTGAGAACGGTGCCGGCAAATCCACTCTGATGAAAGTCCTCGCCGGCGTCTATCAGCCCGACGCCGGCGAACTGCTCCTCGACGGCAAACCCGTCTCGTTCCCCACTTCGCAATCCGCAGTCGATGCCGGCGTCAGCCTGATCCATCAGGAACTCAACCTCGCCGAGAATCTCTCGGTGGGTGCCAACATTTTCCTCGGCCGCGAGACGACGCGCTTCGGACTCATCGACGACCGTGCCATGAAACCACGGGCCACGGCAGCACTCGAGAAAGTGGGCCTCCCGGCGAGCCTCGTCGAAGTGCGCGTCGGTCGCCTCGCTCCGGGACAGAAGCAACTCGTCGAGATCGCACGCGCACTCGCCGTGAAAGCCCGGGCGATCATCTTCGACGAACCCACCTCCAGCCTCACGCAAACCGAAACCGATCGACTCTATGAAGTGATCGACACTCTCCGCGACAACGGCGTGGCCATCGCCTACATCTCGCACCGGTTAGCCGAGGTGAAGCGTGTCGCCGATCGGGCACTCGTGCTTCGCGATGGACGCAACGCTGGTGAGTTGGAAAAGAGCGAGATCACCCACGACAATCTGGTCCGGAAGATGGTCGGGCGGGAGTTGAAAAACCTCTATCCGCGCACGCGAGTGTTGCAGTCTCAAGACGCGGCGCTGCGGTTGCAAAACCTGACCTATTCTGGCGGCCCATCCGCGCCGATCTCGCTCGAGGTCCGCCCCGGCGAGGTGCTCGGCATGGCGGGGCTCGTCGGAGCCGGACGCACCGAGCTTGCTGAAGCGGTCTTCGGGTTGCGCTCGATTGCCAACGGTCACGTCGAAATCAACGGGCAGAAAAGAGTCATCACGCATCCGAGCCATGCGTTGAAAGCAGGCTTGGCGATGGTGCCGGAGGATCGCCGGGCACATGGACTCTTGCTGCCCGAGGGAACCGGGTTCAATGTGCCGCTCCCGAACCTCGACATCCTGAGTCGGGCCGGGCTCGTGGAAGACGCGAAAGCCCGGCAGATGAGCCAGACGTGGGTGGAGAAGCTGCACATCCGCACACCCTCGCTCGCCCAGGCCGTGGGCCTGCTCAGCGGCGGGAATCAGCAGAAGGTGGTCTTCGCCAAGTGGCTGGCCCGCGAGCCAAAGGTGCTGATCCTCGACGAACCGACTCGCGGCGTCGACGTCGGTGCCCGCGGCGAGATCTACGCGATCATCGACGACCTTGCCGCCCGCGGGCTCGGCGTCTGGATGATCTCCTCCGACATGGAAGAGCTTCTCGGCATGAGCGACCGCATCGCCGTGCTGCACGACGGCCAACTCGCCGGAATTCTCGACCGCGAACAATTCAACGAGGAGGCGATCATGCAACTCGCCACCGGAGCCCACCGATGAAACGCATCGCCGGCGTGATCCTGCTGCTCGTCGTGCTCTACGCCATGCTGATCTGGGCCGACCCCATCAACGCCACACGCTGGGGCAACATCAAAGACGTGCTCAGTCAGCAGGCGTTTTTTGGCGTGCTCACGCTCGGCGTCGGCGTCGTCATCGTCACGGGCGGGATCGATCTCTCCATCGGCTCCGTCGTCGGCATGAGTGCCGTGCTCTTCGGCGTACTGATGAAAAGCGGCGTCCCGCCCTACCTCGCACTCCTTATCACCCTCGCCAGCGGTGCCGTCATCGGCACCATCCACGCGACACTGATCACCCGGCTCAAACTGCAACCGTTCCTCGTCACACTCTGCGGCCTCTTCGTCTACCGCGGCCTCGCACGCATGCTCTCACCCAACGGTCAGGTCGGCATCAATTCCATCATCACCGACGAGCAGACCAAAGGCGATCCCGCCTTCGCCCAGACGCTCACCGATCAGTTGGGCACGCTCCGCGAGGTGCTGATCGGGAAAACACTCGAAAGCGAATTCGCCTTCCCCAATCAGGCGATCGTACTGCTGGTGCTGGCGCTCCTGGTCGGCGTGCTGCTGCACAAGAGCGTCTGGGGCCGCTACTGGTATGCCCTCGGGCACAACGAAAATGCTGCCAAATACGCTGGAATCCGGGTCGAACGCAACAAGTTCACAGTTTACATCCTCTGCAGCACACTCGCCAGCCTCGGCGGCATTCTCACCATTCTCGACTACGGCGGCGTGAATCCCGTCAGCATCGGCGAGGGCTGGGAACTCTACGCCATCACCGGCGCTGTACTCGGCGGTTGCAGTCTCCGCGGCGGCGAGGGGAGTGTCGTCGGCATGGTCTTCGGCGCCGCGGTGCTGCCGCTGCTCAAGAATCTGATCAGCTTCGTCGGCTCGATCCCGTGGGTCATGGACCGCGTGAAAATCGACCCTGTGATTCCCGCCCTGATCGGTCTGACGCTGCTGCTGGGCACTATCGCGGATGAATCGTTCCGCCGCAGACTGAAGAGTTAATCCCCTTTGACGGGTCGGCCGCGACTCCGCACTTTCGGCAGCGGATTCAGGCTCCTGGCGAACTCCGCGAACTGCGACAGGCCGTCGCCATACATCGTGTATTGCATGCGCATGCGCAATTCCGGCGTGAGGCCGCTCCCGCCGATCGCCACCGCGATGCCCCGTGCCGACGCTTCCTCAAACAACCGCGAGTAGTCGCGGAGGAACGCTGTCACGTCTCCCACATGCGAAAGCGACACCCACACCAACCGCGGCGAGTAACGCTTGATCGCCGCCGAAAACGCACTGAATGGCGTGTGCGGCCCGAGATTGATCGCCTCCCAACCGGCTTCGATCAGCGTGAGCCTCGCGAGCAAGCTGGGCAACACTGAAAAATCCCCCTCGGCCGCACCGCCCACCGCCACAGGACGCGATCGGCGGCCCTGGGACTTCATCCCCGACTCAATCTCGAACATCGCACTCCGGCACGCCTCGCTGACGAGTTGCTCGGTCATCACATCGAAGCGGCCCGTCTCCCACAGTCGGCCCAGGAGCGTCAATCCCGGAGCCAGAATACGGTCGGCAATCGCCTCCATCGCCAACCCCTGTCGGCGGGCCTGCAACAGCACGCCCTGGACGCGATCAAGATCGACCTCACGAATCGCGGTCAGGAATTGATCCGTGAGGCGACTAGGATCAATGGCCTTACCTTGAGGGGTCATCAGGGCCGAGAGATCGACTTGTGGGAGATGCCCCGCTCGGGCCGCCCGCAGCACATCCTCCGCAAGCAACTTGCGGTGCCCGCCAGCCGTGCGATAGGCCGGGAGAATCTCCTCATCGACCCAACGCTTGACTGTCGTTACGCTCACGCCGAGCGCCGCAGCAACTTGCGGAGTGCTGAGATAGCTGTCCGGAACGGTCTCTTTATTTGCACGTTTCATTCGTTTCAAAGTCATGCTAGTGGAAAAGGCTCCGATATTTCAATTCATTTCTCGTGTCTTCTGGATTTTACTTGACACAGCGTGCTTGGCTCCCGATACTAAATAAATCGGACGTTTTGGACGTTTTACAGGAGCCGCCATGACACGCATCACCCAGTCAGTTCCCCGGAAGACCGTCAATAAGCGCACGCTGCCCAGCTACGTGCGACACCAGTCGTTCGATCTCACATCGGCGGCGAAGACGTTCGACCCCCAGGCTCTGCTCGCGGAGCACGCCGACTACCGTGACAGCTACATGCCCGACGACATCACAAAGGAGCACGCCCGGCACATGCACTATGCTGCTCACCGGATGCACACGGCGGGGTCGCCAGCGGTCTACCGGAAGTGGCACAGCCACTACATCGCGCTTCGTGATCGCATCGTGCTTGGCAACCGCAAGCTGGTCTATCAGGCTGTCCGCCGTCGCATGGGCGTCAGCAACTTCACGGACGACCTCATCGGCGAAAGCCAGATCGTACTGATTCAAGCGGTCGCTGTGTTCAATCCCTGGCTGGGCATCCGCTTCAGCACCTATGCCTACACCTGTCTGGTCCGGGCGCTCGCACGACGTGCCCGCAAGTTCAGCACCGACTGGCTGACGCGTGCACTGCCGCTGGATCAGCTTCCCCACGCTGAGCCGCAGATCGACTCCATGAATGAGCCCGCAGCAAGCCACCAGGTGCGGATCGAGGACTATCTCCGCGACGGGCACACACTGCTCTCGGATCGCGAGAAACAGATCCTCTCCAAGCGATTTCAGTTTGACGAACTGCGCCGCCTACCGACACTCGAGATCGTGGGTCGCGAGCTGGGTCTCTCGAAAGAGCGGGTACGGCAGGTGCAGTTCGAGGCGCTCGCCAAGCTGCGTGCGGCATTGACTACGACAGTGATGGGGTAAATCTCGCTCAATTTCCGGGAATCTGCGCTTGCTTCTGATTGGGCACTTCATTAGGATTCTCCGCAGCTCGGAGAGCTGCGCGCCATTCAGCTGACTGTCATGTCAGTGTCACTGGCCGCGCGACTGACCCCGCAGGAGGCCGTGAATGGCTCGCAGAAAACCGGATCTCACCCCGGAGCGCGCTTCGAGATTGTGCAAAATGCTCCGCGTTCTGGGCAACGGACCGCAGCCGAAGGACATTCTGGTCCGTAGACTCGGCGTCGAAGAGCGTGGCTTCTTTCGTGACTTGAAACTCATCCGCGAACTTGGCATTACCATCGACAGCAGCGGCAGCAGCTATCGCCTGACCAGCGGGCTCGACGATGCTCTCTACCGTGTGCCGATGCCCGATCTCAAGCTGAGTCTGCGCGAAGCCCTGGAGCTTTCGCAGGGTCGCTCGCCGGTGCACCGTCTGCTGCGGCGCAAACTGGTGTCGATGGTCGGCCCGGTGCGGAGCTTCGAGAAGCCTGCCGCGCCGCGTCAGGGGAGTCAGCGATGAATGTTGCGATCGTGATCCCGGCCCGCTTTGCTTCAACGCGGCTGCCCGCCAAGCCGCTCCTTCGCGAGACGGGCAAGTACCTCGTGCAGCACGTCTACGACCGCGCTTGCGAAGTGCAGTCCGCGAGCCGGGTGATTGTCGCCACCGACGATTTGCGAATTGTCGAAGCTGTGAGATCGTTCGGCGGTGAGGTCATGATGACTCGCGCGGACCACGTGAGTGGCACGGACCGGATCGCCGAAGTAGCCGAGGTGATCGATGCTGACGTGTTTGTGAATCTGCAAGGCGACGAACCGCTCTTCGAGCCTGCCAGCATCGAAGCTCTCATCACGATGATGCGCGAACCGGGCATCGATATGGCCACGCTCGCGGTGCCGATCGCGGACGCGGAAGCGTATTTGAATCCGAATGTGGTCAAGGTCGTCAGCGACGACGGGGGTCGCGCGCTTTATTTCAGCCGTAGTCCGATCCCGTTCTTCCGAGATTCCGTGCCAAACTTGGGCATGATCCGGCAGCACCTCGGTGTCTATGCCTACCGCCGTGAGTTCCTGCTGCGGATCACCAAGCTCCCGCCGCATCCGCTGGAGCTGGCCGAGAAACTGGAGCAACTCCGCGTGCTCGGTACTGGCGGGACACTCCGCGTCGGCACCATCGACCACGCCCACCGTGGCGTCGACACACCCGAGGACTACGCCGCCTTCGTGAACCACTACCGCATAACGCACCGCCGTGCGGCGTGAGCACTTTCACGCTCTGATCAGTGCAGAACGCCGCAGCGTCGGTGCGAGCTTCGTTCGGGCCGGTCTCCGCGCGGTCAGCATCCCATACGCTCTCGGTAGTCGCTGCCGTAACACGCTCTTCGACAGGCAATGGAAGAAATCGTTCCGCGTCGATGTCCCCGTCCTGTGCGTTGGCAATCTCACGCTCGGCGGGACCGGCAAGACACCTTGCGTCGAATACCTCGCGGCCCTCGTGCGCGATGCCTACGATCGTAGACCTGTGATCCTCAGCCGCGGCTACGGTGCCGACGCCAGCCGCAATGATGAAGCGATGGTGCTCGAGGAGAATCTTCCCGACGTGCCGCACCTGCAGGGAGCCGACCGCGTCGCGATTGCCCGGGCCGCGATTGAGGAACTTGAAGCTGAGGTGCTGATCCTCGACGACGGCTTCCAACACCGTCGCCTGGCCCGTGATCTGGACATCGTCCTGCTCGACGCCACACGGCCTTTGCAGAAGGAAGCGATGTTTCCACGCGGCCTGCTGCGCGAATCCGTCACTGGTTTGAAGCGGGCTGGCATCGCCATCCTCACTCGCTGCGATCAGGCTGCGGACGTCGGTGAACAGCGCCACTGGCTCGAAAGTCGTTTTCCAAAGCTGCCCGTTGCTACGAGTATCCACCAGGCCCGTGAGTGGCAGTGCAACGGCGAAAGCGTCCCGCTCGCGGAGTACACGAACCGCCCGGTCGCCGCGTTCTGCGGTCTCGGCAATCCGCAGGCGTTTGAGCTCACACTCGCGAAACTGGGCTACAGGCCCAGCGAGTTCCGCACATTTGCTGACCACCACAACTACACGCGCGAGGATGTTGATGGCCTCCGCCGCTGGGCCGAGACGCTGCCGGCGGATGCGGTTGTGCTCACGACGCAGAAGGACTGGGTGAAGCTGCGGATTGCCGATCTCGCCGGCCGTCCACTCGCGGCGCTCAGAATTGGTCTGACGCTTCTGACAGGCGAATCAGAATTGCGATCGCAAGTCGAGGGTGTCCTCGGCGATGCCCCTGATCGCGAAAACTGATTCTGCTTGTCAAGCCGGTCAAATATGCGGTACATATCGGCCTGATGCGAAAGCTTGCGATTTTTCTGCCGAACTGGATCGGCGACGCTGTCATGGCGACGCCGGCGATCCGCGCGCTGCGCAGGCACTATCCGCAGACTCGCATTCTCGCTGTCAGCCGGGCGTATGTCGCCGACACGCTCGCGGCGTCGCCGTGGATCGATGGCGTGATTCACTTTGAGAAGAAGCGGTTTTTCCGCACGCTGCATCAACTCCAACGCGAGCGCGTCGATGCCGCGGTGCTGTTCCCGAATTCACTGCGCTCGGCTCTGCTGGCCAAGCTCGCCGGTTGCCGCACCGTTGTGGGCTTCGCCCGCTACGGCCGCGATGCACTGCTCACGCACCGGGTCTACCCGCGCCGTGATTCCCTTGGTGGCTATAAGCCTGTCCCGATGGTCGACGATTACAACCGCATCGTCGAACGCCTCGGCGTGCCCGACCCGGGG
>JBGSSZ010000566.1:0-13592 GCA_041736785.1 Limnoglobus sp. | reverse complement strand
CCCCTACGCGTCCACCTTTGTGGCCGCGCTGCCGGTGCTCGTGCTCTTCTACCTGCTGGTGGGCCGTCGGTGGCTGGCGAGTTGGGCCGGTGCCGCCGGGGCGGTGGTGGCCATCACGCTGGCCTGCACTGTCTACAGCATGCCGTTCGAAATGGCGTCGTGGTCGTTCGTTCACGGTGCGGTGTTCGGAATCCTTCCGATCGGTTGGACCGTGTTCGCCGCGATGCTGCTTTACAACGTGACGGTGGAAACGGGCCAGTTCACGGTCATTCGCCGTTCCATCGGCGCACTCAGCGGCGACGCACGCGTTCAAGCCGTGCTCATCGGGTTCTGCTTCGGCGCGTTCATGGAAGGTGCGGCAGGTGCCGGTTCGCCCGTGGCAATCTGCGGGGCGATGCTCGTGGGCCTCGGCGTGCCGCCGTTTCGCGCCGCCGTCATCTGCCTGATCGCGAACACGTCACCCGTCTGCTACGGCGGGCTGGGCGTGCCAATCATCACACTCGCCAGCACCGCGGATATCCCGGCCGAAACGATCAGCGTCATGTGCGGGCATCAGTTGCCGATTCTGTCGTGTCTGATTCCGCTCTACATGGTGAAGTGTGTCTGCACGTGGCGGCAGACCCTGTCGGTGTGGCCGGCTCTCGCCGTGGGCGGCGGATCGTTCGCGATCTTTCAGTATGCGTTTGCCACGATGCATGTGTGGGTGCCGGGCTTCGCAGTCTGGCCGCTGACCGATATCGGCGGTGGGCTCTTCTCGCTGATCACGCTGGCGCTCTTTCTGAAGTTTGTCTGGAAACCGCGGGACGAGTGGAAGTTTGCCCGGGACGAACATTCCGCCGCTGCGGACGCGCTTTCACTTGCCGATCAGGCCGGGCCGCGGCTCAACACGATCCGCGTCGCCAAGGCGTGGAGCCCCTTCATCATCATGGCGATGTGCCTGGCCGCGTCGGGCTTCCTGCGGGAAGCGGAGACCAAGCACAAAGGTGCCTTTGAGATATGGGGCGATCTGCGGACCTCGTATGAAGCCGATGTGCCCAAGCTGCACGAGCAGGTAGAGCGGGCTCCGCAAGTGCAGAAGCCGAACGCGACCGACGAGGAAAAGCGTGAGGCGGCAAAGTTCAAGTTCACCTGGCTGACAGCACCCGGCACGCCAGTATTCATCGCCGCACTGATGAGCGCGGTGCTTCTGCGGGCGTCGCCGGCACTCTGCTGGATCGTGTTCAAGAAGACGCTCTGGCAGATACGCGTGCCGATACCGACGATTGCCTGCATGCTCGGTCTGAGCTATGTGACCAAGTATGCCGGAATCGACGCGACGCTCGGCGTGGCATTCGCCGCCACGGGGGTGCTTTATCCGTTCTTCGCCGCGATCCTCGGCTGGCTCGGCGTCTTTCTCACCGGCACCGACGCCGGCAGCAACGCCCTCTTCGGCAGCCTCCAGAAGATCACCGCCACACAGGTCTGGACCGACCATCATCTCGGCGCGATGAGCAATCTTTCGCTGGAACAGGCTCAGACACTGATCTGCACCGCCAACAGCACCGGCGGCGTGATGGGAAAAATGATCGACGCCCAGAGCATCTGCGTCGCGACTGCCGGTACGAATCAGATCGGCAAAGAGGCCGACATCTTCAAAGCTGTGATCTGGCACAGCATCTTCCTGGCGTGCATCGTCGGCGCACTGACGGCATTGCAAGCGTATGTGCCGCCCTTTACAACAATGGTCCCCGGATATTAGTGCGACGACGTGTTTGGGCCGCTCAAGCCCTCCGCACCGCGTCGCGGCTAAACGATATGATTGACTGAATGACCGAACTGCCGCCGCTCTTTGCCCATGTTCATGTCGGCTTGGAGCCGATCACCGCTGACGAGATCACCCGCGATCTCGGCGGCGAAGTGAAGAAGATCCTCCGCGGCTCCGTTGTCTTCCGCACCGACAGCATCGACAAAAAACTCCTCCGCCTCCGCAGCAGCGAGGACCTTTTCCTCCTCGCCTGGGGCTCCGATTCGCTCACCTACCGCGCCACAGACCTCAAGCTCATCACTCAGTGGACTGCGAAGCTCAAGTGGGAGAAACTCTTCAAGCTGCATCAGCAGGTGCGGGAGGTGCCGCGGAAGCCGACGTTTCACATGGTTTGCCAGATGCAAGGGGAGCATGGCTATCGCCGCGTGGACGCTCTGGATGCCCTCGCTGACGGCCTCCGTGGCAAGATCCCGGCCACCTGGGTGCCCGCCGACGAAAACGCCTGGCTCGAGATCTGGCTCGTTATCAATGGCAAGACCGCGATGTGCGGCGTGCGACTATCTGATCGCACGATGCGGCACCGTCTCTGGAAGATCGAGCACATCGCCGCCAGCCTGCGGCCCTCGGTCGCGGCAGCGATGGTCCGCCTCGCCGGCGTCGCTCCCGGCATGGTCGTGCTCGACAACTTCTGCGGGGCCGGCACCATTCTCGGCGAACAACTCGAACTTCAGAACCAACGCAAGATCACCGATACGATCCTGTTCGGCAGCGACACAGACCCGCAGGCTCTCTACTGTGCCGGCGAAAACCTTCGCAAGCTGGGGCAAGCGTCGCTGATGCGGGCCGATGCTCAGTACATGCCCCTGGGTGCGGAGAGCGTCGATCGTATTGTGGCGAATCCGCCGTTCGGTAAGCAGTTGAGTACACCCGAAGAAATCCCGCCACTGTACCGGCAGGCGGCGAAGGAATGGAATCGCATGCTCAAGCCTGGTGGTCGTGCGGTGCTGCTCGTCGCGGAGCAGGAGGCCTTGCAGAATGCCCTGCTGCCCCTCGGTTGGCTGCCGCAGCGACAGTTGAAAGTCCGCATCCTCGGGCAATTGGCGATCCTCAGCGTCTGGCAGAAACCGGCGTAAAGCGTAAGATTCCCACTGACACCGCGGAGTCGGCGATGCACGAATACACATGCCCGGAATGCGCTGCGGTGCTGCGCTCGAATTCAGAAGCGCCCGCGGGTCGCAAGATCCGCTGCAAAAAGTGCGGCACAGCGTTCGTTCCCGGCGGCACCCTCGCTCTCGCCGACGAGCCACCGCCCAAGCCCGTCGACGACGACAACGACATCAGTGCCTACGGCGTCTACAAAGACCCCAACGAAGACGAAAGCCGCAAGAATACGATCAAGTTCGACGACGTCGCCGACAAATTCAAACGCTCCACTCGCGGCCCAGCTATGGCTATGATGGTGCTCCCGACCAACCTGCTGATCGCGCAGGGTGCGCTGATGTTTATCTTCGGCGTCGGTCTCGTTCTGTACGGCATCTTCCCGGTCGTGTTCGCCGACGTCGAGCCGAGCGAAGAGGAATACCGCACCAGCTTTGCCAACATTCTCTTTGGCTTGCTCATCTTCATCTGGTCCTGCATCGTTTGCTTCGGAGCGAGCAAAATGCAGAACCTCGAAAGCTACACATGGGGCTGGGTCGGTGCAGTCACCGGCTTGCCCGCAGGCATTTTCGCCGCGGTCATGCTCCGCAATCCCAAGGTCATCGCCGGCTTCCAGGAAATGATCGGTGCCCTCGACGACGACGACGTGGAAGGCAATGAAGACGACGAGGATGAAGATGACGACGATGACGACGAGGATGAAGACGAAGATGACGACGAACCACCACGCCGCAAACGGAGATAGCCGTTAGCCGCGACGCGGAGCGCGGGGGCATCGCACACTCACAGCGCTCCGCTTCACGGCTAATTTATTCGATGCAATTCTTCACCGATCTCCTGCAGACTGTCATCGCCCGGGTCAAGCCTCCGGTGTGCATTGCACTCGGTGCGCCGAGGCCGGTGTCCAAGCTCGTGGCTGCACTGCCGGGCATGGACATCACTTGCTTTCAGATGGATCTCTTCCAGTCGAACAAGCTCACGCAGATTCTGGGCGAGGACAACCTGACTGCAGAGGTGGTCGCCGGTGCCGATCTTTGGGATCTGCCGAAGAAGTTCAACACTGTGATCCTCCCCTGTGCGGCTCACACCGATCGCGAACTCAAGATCGACATGGTCGAGCAGGCGTGGCACATTCTGGAACCGGGCGGTGTGGCCATCACGCTGAACGAATATGAGCGTGACACACAGATTGCCAAGCTGCACAAGAAGATCTTCGGCAAGTGCGGCCAGACGCCATCGAGCGAGTTCGGCATGGCCTTCTTCAGCACCAAAGTGGACGAGGAGCGGAAGCGCCGCCGGCACGAGGTCAGCTTCCACGCCAAGCTCAGCGGTGGGCCCTCGATGAACTTTGTCTGCCGCCCGGGGATGTTCAGCTATGGCCGCTTCGACGCCGGCTCACGGGCCCTGCTCGAAGTGGCGGAGCTTCAGCCCGGCGAGCGCGTCCTTGATCTCGGCTGCGGCGTCGGGGCCGTTGGTTGCCTCGCGACCACCAGGACCGGCGAGAAAGGCCGCACCACGTTCATCGATTCCCACCTGCGGGCCATCGCACTCACTGAGATCAATGTCAAAGCCAATGGCGTCGCCAATGCCACGATCATTGCCTCCGAAAACATGGAAAAGATGGAGGTGAGCACGTTTGAAGTGATCCTGGCCAACCCGCCATACTATGGCGACTCGATGGTCGCGCGGCTCTTCATCGGTCAGTCCCGCGATCTGCTGAAACCCCGCGGCCGCTTCTACATCGTGACCAAAATGCCCACGGCCGTGGTGCCGCTGATCTTTGAAACGTTCGGCAGTTGCGATGTGATTGAAAACCGCGGCTACTCGATTGTGACCGCGACATCGCTCTGAGGCGTGCTACGCAATTCACCAGTCCGCAGCGCAAGCAAGGGAGTCGCTGAAAAGAAACTGCCTTGCTTGCGCTGCGGACTGGTGAAGAGTGTTACTCGAACGTGATGCTCTCCATCGCAAGTTGAAACTGCTCCCGGGCATTGTCGTCGCTGTCGGGGATCGTGCAGGCGAATTCGTAGATGCGACCGCCATGGCGGAGGGCGACAATCATCGCAGTGAAAGCCTCGGCCTTGTCCCCCTCCGGGTTGAGCAAGCCGCCGAAGGTCCGCCGGGCAGCAGGTTGACCACCGAAGCTAATGTCTTTTTCGATCTCGCCACGTGGCGTGAACTCCGACTCCTTCGGTTTGCACGACTTGAGATAGTCCGCGGGTGACTGATCCTCGACCACATCCGAGACTTTCACCCGCAGCCAGGCGGGATCGATACCGGGCTGCACACGCTTGTATTTGACGAGTTGACGCTGCGGGCGGTGCTTCGGAGCCTCCGCCGAGCGCGACTGCATCGCCCAGTCGTCCGGGGGTGTGAACCGTAGCCCCAGATCGCCGTCCACGAATTGAGCACCGTCGGAGAGCAGCAGCGGGAAGCCTTCGCGCGTGCCGTAGTGCGGCGGTCGCGGGATGGTCGCGACGATCACGCCGACACCGATGGCGATCATCGCCGCAAGGAACAGAAGCACTCCGATGATGCGCTGGCGCAATCTCATGGCTCGCCTTCGAGGTAGCTTTCGCCGCCGGCACGGGTCGAGAGTGCCCGCCAGAGCGCCGTAGGCAGATTGAACCGCTCCGCACGGACGGAGCCGTCTGCGAAGAGGAACAGTCCGGCCACGGGGTGCGGCGTGTAAAAGTCGTAGGGTGTGGAGTATTCGTAGTTCAGCGGGAACGGTCCCGTGCGGGCCATCGCCAGCACCGGGGCTTCCTCGACCGCGTTGAGGAAGCTCGGCGATGCGGGATTGTTGCGGGCGGTGCCGTCGGTGATGGTGCCAACCCAGGGAGCGAAGACGAAAAGCGACGCCCGTTCGCCGACCGCGATGGTGCCGGAGAGACCGTCGGTGATTTCGCTGAAGCGGGTCTTGCTGTTGCGGTAGAAAATGCCGTTGCCGAGTGTCGGCTGTTCGCCGATGGGCCCACCGAAGCCATAGCACGCGGCGTAGCTGGTCGTGGCCGCATCGCAGAGAAGCAAATTGTTCTGCGAGTAGACCTGCATCATGCCGGTCCCGATGTCGGACGGGCAGACGAAGATCGGCACCCGCTGTTCGCGAACGGACTTCATGCTGCCGTCGTCGTTGCCCAGGCTCCAGTCGATCTGATCGGCGAGCGCGGTCTGCTCTAGCCACGGCAGCAAGTGGGCTCCCCAGCCCCAGCCGGGTGAGACGTTGAAGACGGTCGCGGGCGGCGGCTTCTTCTTTTCATCGAAGAGATAGCCCGGCGGCAGGTGATTGTTCGCGTTGTGGTAGCTCTGAAGCGCGAGCCCGGTCTGTCGAAGGTTGTTGCGACAGCGGGTCTGGTTGGCCGCCTCGCGGACCCGCTGCACGGCCGGGAGAAGCAACCCGATCAGCACCGCTATGATGGCAATGACCACCATCACTTCGATGAGTGTGACTCCGCGACGCATGGCTGTATTGTATCGCGGATCAACGAAGAAGCCGCCACGATCGTGGCGGATGCGGACAGAATCAGATCTTCACGTGCTTCTTCGCCAGTTCGACGATTGCATCGAAGGTGGCGGGGTCGTGGATGGCGACTTCCGAGAGGCTCTTGCGGTCGAGTGCGACCATAGCGTTCTGGAGGCCGTAGATGAACTGGCTGTAGGTCATACCGCGGGCCCGGCAGGCGGCGTTGATGCGGATGATCCAGATCTTCCGGAAGGTCCGCTTCTTGACGCGGCGGTCGCGGAAGGCATAGACCCGTGAGCGGAGTAGCGTCGCCATGCTCTGGCGGAACAGATTGTGCCGGGCGAGGCGGAAGCCCTTGGTGAGCTTACGCGTGCGTTTGCGGCGGAGCGATGTGGTCTTGCCACTACCTGCGCGAACCATGATCGATTACCTGGATTGAGAGAGTGTGCCTAGTATTCGCCGAGGGCGATGAGGTACTTCTTGACGAGCGCACCGGTGGTGATCTGCGTGCCGCGAAGCTGGCGGCGACGCTTGGCGGTGAAGTGGGCATTCAAGTGGCGCTTGCCACAGATGCCATGCTTCAGTTTGCCACTGGCGGTGCGCGAAATGCGCTTCGCCACGGATTTGTTCGTCTTGTTCTTCTTGGCCATGAGACGGCTCGCACACTCTCGGGTCACGGGGGCTGGAGGATGCACGGGGCATCACTTAGTTCCCAGCCGCCCAGGGACATAGACCCCCCGCAAGCGAGGGTTAGATACACTATCGCGCCACGGGTGTTTGGCCAGCGGATGTTGTGAAAAGCACAAAGGCAAAAGGAAACCCTTTTGCCTTGGAGCGTTCACGGATCACTTCAGGTCTACGCCGCACGCCGCCAGAGGCGACTGGCCTTCTGGAATTGGAAGTGCCCTTCGAGGATGTCGCGGAGTTGATCCGCGGACTGCTCCCAGGTGTTGGGCTTGTACTTCTGGCGGATCAGTTCTTCGCGGCTGTGGCGGTAGTCGTCGTCCATCGCCCGCAGCACGGCACTACAGATGCCGTCGACGCTCTCGGGCTCGACATAGTCGGCGAATTCGCGGCCCACTTCCGGCAGCGAGCTTGCCGTGGTGGTGATGCAGAGCTTGCCGTAGACGAAGCTCTCCTCGACCGGCAGCCCCCAGCCCTCGTAGAGCGAGGGGTAGAGTGTGAAGAGACAGTTTTTGTAGAGCCAGTCGAGTTCCTTGTCGCAGATACCGCTTTTCACGATGATCTTGTCGCGGACGAGCGGGTCGTTCTGGACGAGGTAGAGGATGCTGTCGCCCTGCCAACCGGGCTTGCCGGCGAAGACGAGATCGGGAGTCCGTTCGGGGCCGTGTTCCTTGAGCAGTTTGCGCCATGCCTGGTACATGCCGTAATGGTTCTTGCGAACTTCGACGGAGCCGACGCTGAGCACGAACGGCCGACGGTGCTCGCTCGGACCTACGGCGGTGGCGGCGAGCGGTTGAATATCGCAGCCGAGCGTGAAGCTCTCGATCGGCCAGATCGGCACGAAGTTCTCCTTCGCATACTTCACGATATCCTGCCGCGAATATTCGGAGATCGTCAGCAGCACGTCGCTCTCGTTCAACTGCATCCGCGTGCAGGGTGTGAACGTCGGCAGCACGAGTGCTGGCGAACAAAACTGCGGCGCCATGAATGGAATCAGATCGTAGACCAGGGACACAAAGTTGAAGCGGCTTTGTTTGCGGGCTTCGACGAGAATATTGCTCACGTCCGGCACGATCCACAGTCCGCCGAGCGAGAACACGAGATCGCGCGGCCCGAGCTCGAGCGGCCCGCGAATGCTCCCCTTGGGATACGGCGCATACGTTGGCGGCTCCTGAACCAGTGCCCGCGGCGGCGGACCGTCCTGCGGATCCATCCAGAACTTCCGCAACGAATGCCGGATCGTCCACGGCACATACCAGAACCGCGACGACGGCTTCTCCCATTCCTCGGGCTGCAAAGTCCCGGCGGGGAAGACATAGTCGCGATCGACTTCGGTCAGCCCCACACCCGGCGTGACGGCACAGTACCGGATCTGCGTCCAGGGATTGGCCAGCCAGACTTCCACAATCTTGCGGATCGTCCGAGTGATGCCAGCAATATAATTCGGCAGCAGCAGCGGCGCACTGACATCGACCCACAGCGTGTCAATCGCCGGCAACTTAGTGCGACGGAATGGCAGGATCTTGGCGGAACCAGACTGATCCGGTGGCATCGTGTAAGCTCCACTAGCGGCGGCAGAATCCCTACTGGCCACTTCATCGGCACAATCGGCACTGTCGCTTGATTCTGGGTGGAGTTTTCCGGCTCTGCGGTCCCTCAGAAGCGGTTCTTGTAAGAAAAACGTCTTCTTCACTGGATTAGACTCATGCTCCCAGCTTCCCTATTCGACCAAGCCTTGCCCTATGACGAATTCTTTGAGAAGTTCGGCAAGCCTGGCGATAAGGCCCGCTGGGACCGCGTGCGGGGGTCGGTGCAGCTGACCGAGACTCAAACCATGCTCCTCGAGCAGTTCAAGCGCACCACGAAAGTGCTGGTGCTGGCCGGGGCGTGGTGCGGCGACTGTGCCGGGCAGTGCCCCATCCTCGACAAGTTCGCAGAACTCGCACCCTGCCTCCAAGTGCGCTATCTCGACCGCGACGCCTTTCCCGAGGCTCAGGCCGAGTTGAAGATCAACGGCGGCAACCGCGTTCCCGTGGCTGTTTTCTTCAGCGAGGACAATCACGAAGTGGTCCGCTACGGGGAGCGCACGCTCGCTCAATACCGCAAGATGGTCAAGGAATCGGTCGGCGAATCCTGCGGCACCGGCCTCGCCAGCGGGGACCACTTCGCCGCGATCGTGCAGGAGTGGCTCGATCAGGTGGAGCGTGTACAGTGCATACTCAGGCTTTCCCCGCGGTTGCGTCGGATCCACGCTGACTGATCCTGACGCTCAGACGATGCTTGAATTGTCGATTTTCAAGTTTTTTGCTCAATTGGCCGTTACGTTTTACCGGCATGAGGAAAAATCTTGCCAATGTTACACTGTTGTTGCTTGCATTACCGCACTGTGCGCCGATACGATTGAACCGTCGGCTTCTCTTCAGCGGAGCAACCATGCGTCAGCTATTCGGAACCGTGAGTGCCCTGTTGTGTGCCGGCGTGGTCGCCGCGGCGGAATCGCCCGAGAATCTTGTCAAAAAGCTTGGTAGTGCCTCGTATCTTGAGCGGGAAGCCGCCGGCGTGGAACTGATCAAGCTCGGTGCCTCGGCACTGCCCGCGGTGAAAGCCGCGGCTGAGAGCAGTGCCGATGCTGAAATCCGCGAACGGGCTCAGGCACTTCTCGATCCTCTCAGCCGGGCCAATGATTCGAGCAAGTTACTTGCTGTGAAACCGGTCAAGTTCGATGGCAAGACCGTACCACTGGCCACGGCGATCGCTGACTTCAAGCAAAAGACCGGCATCCCGCTGCAGCTTGTGCCGGACCTGGTCAAAGACTCGGCACGACCGGTCGTGCTCCCGACGGGCGAATATCCGCCCTGGGAAGGATTGGACCTGCTGCTCAAAGCCGCGGGGTTGCGGGAAGATTTCCGCGTGGAACTCCCACCGAACGGTCAACCTGCGACTCCCAGCCCCGTGTACAGCCGCTACTACGACAATGGCGAGCAGCCCATGATCTACAACGCGACAAATGCTCCAATCCTCCTCAGGGACGGTTCGCCCGACACACTCTCCGCCTGCCGCACTGGCGGGGTCCGCATCGTGGCGATGCCATCTCATTTCAGTGCGAACAAGGTGATCCTCGGTGACGGTCGCGTGGTGTTTCACCTCGATGCCGCACCGGTGCCGTCGACTGGCTGGAACGGCGCGAGCAGCGTCCGCATCACCAAGGCGGAGGACGAAGAAGGCCGCCCCGTCTTTGCCGACCTCAAACTCGGCTACGACCCGCTCGTCAACAACAACTACTACGGTGGCTGGAACGGCGGCTTCGGAGGCCGACGCATGGTCTTCTGGAATGGCGGCATCATGAACGACGACAGTGGCAGTGGCAATTCGCCTTACCATAACCCGCGGCTCGTCGCCGTCGCCATCCGCACCAACGACCGGGCGATCAAATCGCTCCGCAAGTTTGAAGGTGTCCTGCTCGGTGATGTCCACACACCAAACGTGCCAGTCATCACGGTGGACAAACTCGACATGACCGGCGGCAGCACACACACTGGCCCGCAAAACTCCACGCTGCAGATCCAGAGCTACAAGAAAAACGACAACGGTACTAGCAGCGTGAAGCTCCGGCACGAAGCGCTCACGCAGTGGGCCATACAGAACATGAAAGGCGGAATGGGCTGGGGTGGCAACTTCAGCAACAACGCCAGCGATGTGCTCAGCCAAATGAAATTCTACGATGCCGACGGTAAGTTGCTCGCCAAGCCGGTGCAGGAGACCACCTCAACCAGCAGCGATGGTTGGCGGCAATCGATCGAAGTCTCGCTGCGGTTCCCCAAGGGGACAGTGCCGGTGCGAATGGTCGTCACCGGCACCAAGGTCTCGACGGTGGAAGTGCCTTTCAAACTCGAAAACGTCAGCGTGCCCTAAGCCCGTCTATTTGACGGGCACGTAGATCTCCGGCACGCCCACGGCCTTGGCGTCCGCGTTCAGTTTCTTCACCTCGCCGAGCAGCACGTCAAACTCCTTCATCAGGGCTGCATACTGTTTTTGGCACGTCGCCATCTGGTCGAGTTGCGCCCTGGTCGGCGGGCCGTCGCTGTCGCAGAGGTTGCCGAGCAGGAATGTCATCTGCGAATAGAGCATGGCTCCGCCACGGGCAGCGAAGATGTCGTAAACGATCTTTGCCTTGGGGTTGTGGAATTTCTCTTCGAGTGTCGCCAGCTTCTTGCCGAACGCAGTTGAGTCTTTTAGCAGCGTCTTCGCGGCGGCGTTGCCTTTGAGCAGGTCCTTACGCAGTGTGAGTTGCTGCTGCACGGCGCGGATCCGCTTCACTGTCTGAGCGAGTTTGGTGACCTCATCGCGCAGCTTGAGTGCAAGTTGCTCCTTCTCGGCGGAGAGTTGTGCGGCCGCGACGCGGGGGTCGGGCTTGACGACCAGAGTTTCCTCCGCTGATTCTTTACCGACCGTGACGCGGACGGTGTAAGTGCCGGGGAGAGCGGGGATGTGCATGCCCGGCGAGCCGCTATCGACTTTCGCTCCGGGAATCACGTCCGCGCCGTGGTGTGCGAGATCCCAGACGAACCGGTTCAAGCCCTTCGCGAGTTTCACGGTCCGCTTCGGCGGGGCGTCGTGATCGTCGTCGTCACTTTTGTCCTTGCCCGCGGACTTGTCTTTCGACTGCTTCGCCGTGGCGATCACCGCACCTTTGGCGTTGAGGATTTCAACCTTGGCATCGGTGGGCTTCTCATCGAAATGGATCCAGATGACGCTGCCAGCCGCGGGATTCTCCCCGCGAGGCACCGGGATGCGGACGCCATCGCTGTGCAGCCGCCAGTCGGTCACGGGCTGCACCTTGTGAATGTGAATCCCGGTCTTCGCGGGCTCGGCACTTCGCAGTGGAGTGAGGTCGTCGAGGATGTAGATCGAGCGCCCCTGTGTGCCGACCACGAGCGAGTTGTCCTTCACCACCAGATTCGTCACCGGCACCGTGGGCAGGTTCAGTTGCAGTTTCGTCCAGGTCTTGCCGTCGTCGGAGGACTGCATCACGCCGCGCTCGCTGCCGAGGTAGAGCAGGCCTTTCTTGTTCGGATCCTCGCGGAGGGTCCGCAAAAAGACATCACCCGGCAGCGTGTCGGTGATCCGCGTCCAAGTGGCACCGTAGTCGGTCGTCTTCCAGGCGTGCGGGCGGTTGTCGTCCATCATGTGATTGTCGACCACCACATACGCAGTGCCGGCGTCGTGCGGCGACGGCTCGATGCACGCCACTTTGCCCCAGTCGGGCAGATCGGGAACATTCGCGGTCACGTTGGTCCAGGTCTTGCCGTCGTCCTTGCTGACGTGGATCAGCCCATCGTCGGTGCCGACCCAGAGCAAACCCTTCTGCTTCAGGCTTTCGGCCACAGCACTGATCGTGCAGTACGTCTCGGCACCGGTGTTGTCGCCGGTGATGGGGCCGCCGCTCCACTGCTGCTTGCGCTTGTCGTTGCGGGTAAGATCACCACTGGCGGGGGTCCAGGTGAGCCCGCCGTCGCGGGTGCGGTAGAGGATGTTGCCCGCGTGGTAGACGGTGTTCGAATCGTGCGGCGAGATCATGATCGGGCTGACCCATGCGAAGCGATATTTCATCTTGGTCGGATCGATGCCGCTGGGGTTCGATTGATCGACGCTGACGTTGCGGACCTGTTTGGTCTTGCCGTCCCAGCGTGTGAGCACGCCGCCGTAACTGCCGCCATAGACGATGTTGGGATCCTTCGGATCGGCCACCATGTAGCCGCATTCCCCGCCGCCCGCGTCGAACCAGTCCGCGGCGCTGATGCCGCGGTGCTTCAGCGAATGGCTCGGCCCGACCGCGGCTCCCAGATCCTGCATGCAGCCCATCACATTGAACGGCACCCGGGTATCGGTGCTGACGTGATAAAACTGCGTGATCGGCAGTGAGGGAGCAGACCAGCTTTTGCCGCCATCGAGTGAAATGTCCACTCCGCCATCGTTGCT
This sequence comes from Limnoglobus sp., assembly GCA_041736785.1. Taxonomy (GTDB): domain Bacteria; phylum Planctomycetota; class Planctomycetia; order Gemmatales; family Gemmataceae; genus JBGSSZ01. The sequence goes on along the minus strand of JBGSSZ010000566.1, from coordinate 564 downwards.
GTCGATCATCCGCTGCGGGTTCCTGGGATCGATCCAGAGGTCGTGGTGGTCGCCGTGATGACAGCCGCGAACGGTGGTGAAGTTCTTGCCGCCGTCGATGCTCTTCAGGAGAGGCACGTTGGGGAGGTAGAGCACATCCGCGTTGGCGGGATCGACGGTGATGGTGCTGTAGTACCAGGCGCGCTGGCGGAGGGTGCGGTCGCCGCTGGTGAGGGCCCAGGTTTTACCGCCGTCGTCGCTGCGGAAGAGGCCGCCGTGCTCGTTTTCGATGATTGCGTAGACTCGCTGCGAGTTGCTTGGGCAGACCGCCACGCCGACTTTCCCCCACAGCCCGTCGGGCATCCCCTCGGCTTTCTTGAGGCTTGTCCAGGTGTCCCCGCCATCGCGGCTGACCGCGAGATCGGAGCCGGGCCCGCCGCTGACCAGTTCCCACGGCCGCCGCACTGTCTCCCAGAAGCCCGCGAAGATCACCCGCGGATTGTTCGGATCGATGCAGACATCCGACGCTCCCGCGAGTTTGCCGCGACTGTGCACGCGGCTCCACGTTTTGCCACCGTCGCGCGT
>JBGSSZ010000539.1:0-1635 GCA_041736785.1 Limnoglobus sp. | reverse complement strand
CGCTTGCGGCTCAAGACCTTCCCAAGGCGATCAAAGAAGTGATCGACGCCCCGGAGTACAAAGCCGCCCGCTGGGGGATTCTGATCGTCGATGCCAAGAGCGGCAGCACGGTTTATTCCCGCAGTGCCGACCGGATGTTTGCCCCGGCGTCTGTGACCAAACTCTTCTCCTGCTCCGCGGCACTGGTGGCACTCGGGCCCGATCATCGCTTCGAGACGCCGGTCTACGCGATCGGCAAAGTCAGCGATGGCACCCTCGCGGGCGATCTCGTCCTCGTCGCCAGCGGCGATCTCACCTTCGGCGGACGCAATTCCAAAGACAACAAACGCACACTCTGGAGGGACGACGACCACATCTACACGTCCGGCTTCGCAACAAATGAACTCCCGGACGCAAACCCGGTCTACGCGTTCAACGAACTGGCCAAACAGATCAAAGCGGCGGGAATCACCACCGTCAGCGGCGATGTGCTGATCGACGATCGGCTCTTCAAGCAGAGCCAGGGGAGCGGCAGCGGACCGCGGGTCGTCAGCCCCATGGTCGTCAACGATAATCTGATCGATCTGATCATCATTCCCGGCAAGAAAGCCGGCGATCCCGCGACGCTGACGACCCGTCCCGAGACGGCATTCTTCAAAGGCAAAGCCGAGATCACCACGACGGAGAGCGGCCCGTCGCACTTCGAAGAACTTGACGAGGACCCGCAGCACTATTCGATCCGCGGGCGGATCTCGGTGAAGTCGAAGCCGATGCTCGGTATTCTGCCCATCGACGATCCGGCCGCGTTCGCCCGCACGCTCTTCATCGAGGCTCTGCAGCGCGAGGGGGTGAAGGTCAGTGCGCCGCTCATTCGCCTGAAATCGAAGGCCAGCCTGCCAAAGAACTACGACGACCTCAAGCCGACTGCGAAGTTCACCTCGCGGCCGCTGTCGGAGGCGATCACGGTGACGCTCAAGGTCAGCCACAATCTCTACGCCAGCACGCTACCAAACCTGCTGCAGAAGACCGGCAAAGGCAAGACGCTCTCGTCAGGCCTGCGGGAGCAGGGGAAAGTGCTCAAAGAGCTTGGTGTCGATATTGAGTCGATTTCGTTTGGCGGTGGAGCCGGGGGCTCGAACGCGGACCACGTCACGCCACGGGCGACGGTGCAGTTGATCCAGGCGATGCGCAAGCGGAAAGAGTGGGAGCCATTCCGTGCCGGGCTGCCCATCCTCGGCATCGACGGCACACTGGCCAGCGTGGTTGGCAAAGACAGCCCCGCCAAAGGGAAAGTCTCCGCCAAGACCGGCACGCTCTACTGGACCGATTTTCTCAACGGCCGTAGCTACCTGACCAGCAAAGCGATCGCCGGCGTGATGACCACTGCAAAGGGGACTGAGCTGTCGTTTGCGATGTTCGTGAATGATTTGCCTCTGCCCAGTGGCACGAAGCCGTCCCGCGAAGGCAAGGTGCTGGGCAAGCTCTGCGAGATCATCTACGACAACGGACCCTGATCAGAGTTCCACAGCGAGAGCAGGCTCGGCGGCGTCCACAGTGCCCTGGGCCGCGGCGGCAAGCGATTCGACCGCCGTCGTCGGCGGCGACGCTGCGATGCGGAGCCGACCCGCCAGCCACAAGCTCATCAGCGCGCTCGCG
>JBGSSZ010000469.1:0-1757 GCA_041736785.1 Limnoglobus sp. | reverse complement strand
ACTGACTTCGTGCGCGGCTCGTGATCGACAGACCTACGGCTTCGAGCGCGTCCGCCGCATTTCGACCTCTTCACCCCACTCATGCATGGCGTCGAGGATGGGAGAAAGTTTTCGACCCAGGGGCGTCAACGAATACTCGACTTTGGGCGGAATCTGCTGATGCACGTACCGCTCAATGACGCCGCTTTCCGCCAGTTCGCGGAGTTGCCGCGTCAAGGTGCGGGCGGACACCCCATCAAGCAACCTGGTCAATTCGCCAAACCGCCTGGTCCCCACGAGCAGATGGTGAATGATCAGAACCTTCCAGCGCCCGCCGATCGCCTCAATCGTGGTTTCGACGGGGCAGCCCACGTTCTTCCTGGTGTTCTTTCTGGCTGGTTTCGTTGTCATTCGATCCTTGAGTATCATTTGGGATACTGTGTTACAAAAAAGACCATACTTGATTTGTCGCCATCATCGCGGAAAATGTCAAGGAGTGTCGCGGCGGTTTAAATGGCGCCCCAGGCGAGAACAGCAAACGAGAAGTCATGAAAAAGGTCCTGAAAATCGAGCATGCGGGTCACGGACATTGGGTCGGTGACGGCTTCCCCGTGCGCACCATCTTCTCGCACCACAGCCACGGTCAGAGAATCAGTCCGTTCCTGCTACTGGATTATGCCGGCCCAGCCGACTTTCCGCCCTCCGACAAACCACGAGGCGTCGAGGAGCATCCGCACAAGGGGTTCGAGACAGTCACGATTGTGTACTCCGGCGAAGTCGAACATCGTGACTCCGCGGGCGGTGGTGGTCTGATCGGCCCAGGAGACGTGCAGTGGATGACCGCCGCCTCGGGGCTGGTGCATGAAGAGATGCACGGTCGCGACTTCACAAAACGCGGCGGAACGCTGGAGATGGTGCAATTGTGGGTCAATCTCCCGGCGAAGGACAAGAAGGGACCGCCGCGCTACCAGAACATCACGGCGGCCCAAATCCCAGTGGTGCCATTGCCCGGCACTGCCGGCACGGTGCGCGTCATCGCGGGGAGCTACAACGGCACGACTGGCCCAGCCCACACCTTCACGCCGGTCAATCTGTGGGATGTTCGCGTCAACGCCGGACATCGCTTGGAGCTTGCCGTGCCAGACGGGCACACGACGCTGCTGTTTGTGCTGAAGGGCCGTGTCGAATTGGCGAGTGGCGAATCGATCGGCGAAGCCGGACTGGCAAGCTTCGACCCGAGCGGCGATTCGATTGCGCTCAAAGCCGTGGACGACTCGAAGTTGCTCGTCCTTGGGGGCGTACCCATCACAGAACCGGTTATCACTCAAGGTCCGTTTGTGATGAACACTCAGGCCGAGATTCTGCAGGCGATCAAGGACTATCAAAGTGGCCGCATGGGGCAGCTTGTATCGTGATACGCGGTGCTCCGCGTACAATGACAGACGCTGTGCCTGATTATTTTGGGGGATTGATGGCCACTTCGTCGGCAACGATAGCACAACACCGCTTGGCTGGCTGGCAGTTCGACAATACCTATGCGCGGCTTCCCGAAACGCTTTTCGCCCTGGCCGAGCCGGCGAAGGTGCGGGCACCAGCGGTGGCCGTTTTGAACCTACAGTTGGCTCGCGAACTTGGACTCAACCTTGGCGAGCTTCCATCGGAGAACGCTGCGGCCCTGTTCGCTGGGCAAGACCTGCCCGACGGCTCCCAACCCATCGCGCAAGCTTACGCCGGGCACCAATACGGCGGGTTCACGATGCTCGGCGACGGCCGCGCCA
>JBGSSZ010000362.1:0-18498 GCA_041736785.1 Limnoglobus sp. | reverse complement strand
CCCTGCGCCGTGTGGAGAATGGTGCCGTCCGGCGCGGCGAACACAAGAGTCGGAAATGCTTGAACTTTCAGGGCCCGGACCAGGTCACGGTTCTGGTCGGCGTCGATTTTCCCGGTCACGAACCCGCGGCCGAGTACGTCCGCGACCTCCCGATTCCGGAAGGTCGTCGCGTGCAGTTTCTTGCACCACGAGCAGTCGTCTGATCCGATGGAGAGTACGATCGGGAGGTTCATGTCAGTTGCGGCCTGCCGAACTCGGGTGTAGTTGGTCTCCCAAGCGGTCGGTTCGTTTCCCGCGCTGGCCGGACGACACATGGCCGCGAGTGCCAGATACGCCAAAAGTACCGTTCGTCGAGAATTTAGCATGTTTCGGGTTTCCTTGCAGGTCCGGTCCAGTTCGGTGGGATCGGGTCCGTGACCCGAAGTCCACACACGGCTGCACACGGCACATCCTGTTGATTACTGTGCCGGATCACCGGTTTTGCTTTTGTGAGGTGCATTACTGTCCCGCCATTCGTGCTGATTTTACACCGGCGAATCAGGCGGAAGCGGCACAACTCGCACCACGAACGAACGCGATCTGGCACGCGATACCATCGACGTACGACAAGTCTGTGAGGTGGCTCACCGTTCCGAAACGGAAGCTCGACCAAAATAATTCCCACCGCTCCATGAGGAGTTTCAACGATGCCTCACCTGTCCCGATTACTCATCCTGGTCAGCCTGTTCTCTGGATCGGCCTTTGTCCATGCGGCGGACCCGCCGACCGAGCCGGCTGACATCATCCGCACTTTCGAGAAGGCATGGGTCGTGCCAAAAGGGTACATGCGACCGCTCGATGACTCCGGATGGAAAGCACGGATGACGGCGTTCCAGAAGCTCGCCGCGATGGGCGAAAAGGCGATCCCCGCCCTGACGGATGTCCTGGCGAATGGCGAGCCGGAAACCCGAGTCTTCGCGGCCCAGGCTCTCGGCCTCATGGCGGACCCGACTGCGAAGCCCGCCCTCGAATCCGCGTTGAAGGACAAGACCGCCGCCGTCCGGCTGTACGCCCTCGACGCCCTGAGCATGTTCGGCAAACTCGCCCCGACCGGCGAGTTGAAGGCGATGAAGGAGAAGGACGCGAACCGGGACGTGAAGTCGCACGTCGGCTTCGCTCAGGACAGGGACGACATGCCGGACCCCATCGCGCTGCGGAAGACGCTCGCCGGGTTCGATTGCGCGAAGCTGGGCACGGCGGTCTTGGGGAAGGCGGCACCGGAGTTCGAGTTGACCGACGCGACCGGCAAGACCTACAAGCTCGCCGACTTCAGGGGCAAGAAGGCCGTGGTGCTGGTGTTCGTATACGGCGACACCTGACCCGTCTGTCACGGCCAACTCGCGCAGTTGCGCGACAAAGTTGCCGAGTTCGAGAAGCGGATCGTCCAACTCTTCGCCATCGACCCCCACGAATCACACCGCGTCCGCCACATGCTGCGGGACGTGGGAACCAAGCCCGACGAGGTTCTCTACCCGGTCCTCGCCGACCCGGTGAATGCAGTTAGTGCCATCTACGGCGTAGCCTTCCAGATGAGCATCCACACGGAATGGTCGAATCGCCCGGCGACGTTCGTGATCGACAAGGATGGGGTACTCCGGTACGAGAAGCGGGGGACTGCGTTCGGCGACCGCCCGAAGCCGACCGACATCCTTGCTGAGATCGACAAACTCGGCAAAGGGAAGTAACCAGTTGATCGGCCCACAACCGCCTCCGCCGTTGGTGGGGCGGTCCATCTCGTTCTCCATCCACTTCGCCGCCGTATGATCGGCTCAAGCTGATCAAAGCTGAGAAACGAGAAGCCCTAGAACTGTAAACTGGCATCATTTGAAGGAAAGCCCCCTCACTATTTCCGTCGATGCGCTTCGAAAAACATCACGTTTTGAGAAGTTACCCCAGTCCTTGTCTTTCTCGGACCAGCACAGTCACGCGGCTCATCGGCGATAGCAACGCCGATGGCACCGTGGACGGTGCCACCAGATGCAGTTGTCCACATCGGGCTTTTGCTGATACGGCTGCCCCAGAAGTACTGCACGCTTCTTCCGGCTATACGATTTCGGCATCGCGAACCGGAGGACGCCACGCCCCCCCGTGGGGCGGGAAGCGGAAACCGGTCACCTGGCGACGAACCGTGGATTTTTGCCCCCTCGCCGACGGCCGCGTTGGACGCCTGTGAGTCCCTTCAAACGCACGTTCACCGCCTGCACATCGATCAGCATCCGCGCAAGCGTGAACGCGAAGAGCCGGCTGGCGTCACCTCTCCTGAGCACTTGTTGCCGCACTCAGCCGAGCCTGTCAGCCGATACGATGTGACCTCGTTGGCAGGCTTCACAACCTGCCCAAACCCGACGAATTGATGACACTCACAATGCGTGACCGGCAGAAAGTAGGCTTGGTTCCGGGTAGTGGTCCATCGGCGTGATGGACCACTACCTACTTTCTTGACGAGGATTTGTAAGTACTCGTGACGGCGAGGAGGATGAGCAGCGGGCCTCTTCACTTCGCCGTCAGTTTTCAATCCCGACTGACCTTTCTGTGACGACGAGAACCTGTGTGCTATTTGTTGAGTGAAGCATGATTTGACTACTGGGAGTCGACGAGGCAGAAGACGTGGAGCAGAAAATCGGACAAAACCATGGCGGATCCTCGCGGCCAAATGCGTCGCAGTCGATCTTGCTGACGCGGTTGGGCCTGCGTGTGCCGCAGCGATTGAAACTGCCGCAAGGAGTGAGAGTGAAGGACCGACTGTAGTGCCAACTCCAAAGCCGGAAACGCCAATATCAAGGCGTATTCAACATTCCGGCACCGCGAACTGCGGAAGTTGGGCTGGCACATTTGAGACAGGTCGGACACGAACTGGAGTGGGACATCTGTGACAGCTGCTGAGCGTGTTCGACCAGTTCAGCCGCTGTTCACAACGGTTTTCCTTCGATCACGCTCACTTCCGCATTCGTCGGCACGATTCGAGTCAATTGGAAGCCACCAGCTTTCAAGAGTGTTCGGTACTCGTCTTCGGTGCGTTCCTTCCCACCGGGAAGCACCAGCATCGTGAGGTCGAGCAGCTTACCAAAGTTTGGGTCGTTGCCGGGTGGGATCACGCCTTCCACGAGGAGGAGTCGCCCGTCTTTGGCGATGACCTTCTTCACGTTCTGAAGAATCGCAATCGATTGTTCGTCGTTCCAGTCGTGAATGATGTGCCGCATCAGATAGGCATCAGCACCCGAGGGAACAGAATCGAAGAAGCTGCCACCGATCACAGTGCAACGGTCGGCAACCCTGGCGGCCTGAAGATTCGCTTTCGCCCGCTCGGTCACACCGGGGAGATCATACAGGATGCCCTTCATCGCCGGGTGTTTCTGCAACACGGTCGTCAGCAGGCTTCCGTTCCCGCCGCCAACATCAGCCAGAACGCCGATATCGGAGAAGTCGTAGGCATCGGTCATCGCCGAGGTTTCTCGCCCGTGGACGCCGACCATGGCGGCATCGAAGACTTTGGCTTGTTCGAGATTCTGCGACAGGTAGTCGAACACCGGCATGCCGAAGAGCTTGCCGAAGCCCGTCTTCCCCGTCTGCACGCTGTAAAGCAGTTGACCCCAGGCTTGATAGTGCTCCTCGCCGCCCATGATGGCCAAGGCTCGCTGCGATCCCGGCAGATCGCTCCTCAGACACTCTGCCAATGGCGTCAACGTGAATCGGCCTTGGCCGTCATCTGCAAAGACGCCCATGCTGGCAAGTCCACGAAGCAGCCGATAAAGCGATGGTGAATGCGTTTTGGTGGCTTGGGCGAGATCGTCAGCAGAACGAGGACCATCCACCATAAGATCGGCGATGCCGAGCTTGGCAGCGACGTAAAGCACCTGGGTGGTCCAGTAGCCCGTGAGCATCCGATTCATCATCTCGTGGGAAGAAGCGGCATCCATTGCTGGTCCTCTCGAAGCGAAGGCGGCGTGTCTCAACGAGCGATCATTGTCAGCATGAGCAAACCAGTTTCAATTCCCTGAGTCAGAAAAGCTTGCCGCCGAGCGGCACTTCTCTCTCGGGGCGAATCAGGACGACGTTTACTTGTTCGTCAGGGACGCCCAATGTCAGCACTTCTGACTGATGCTTGCCGATCTGACGGGGTGGGAAGTTCACGACGCAGAGCACCTGCGTACCCACCAAGTCGGTCCCGGAGTAAACTGGTGCCAACTTCGCCAGGGACTTCTTGATGCCGAGATCTGGCCCAAGGTCGATCATCAGGATGTGCGTCGAGAACTTACCTTCGGGGAACGGGGTCATTTCTGTCACCCGCCCCACCCGGATATCGAGTTTCTGAAAGTCCTGAAACGTGATGGGTGTGTTGCCGTCCAGGACTCTTGCCATCACGAGTTCCTCCAGTGCGAACAAGCGTAGAATAGACATCGGAATGCCCCAAGGCGGGGACTTTTTCGAGAGAACAGTCATGCTTCTCCACCAGTTCAAATGGAAGCAAGAAGTGATCGAGGCGACGGAGCCCGTCCTCGTCGATTTCTGGGCTGAGTGGTGTGGTCCGTGCCGCACCATGAACCCGGTACTCGAATCATTGGCCAAGGAATTCAAAGTCTGCAAAGTGAACGTAGATAAGAATCAGCCTCTGGCCTCGGCGTACGACATCAGTTCCATTCCCGCCCTGTTGATCTTCAAAGACGGCCAGGTCGTTGCCAGGCACGAGGGAGTGACGCCAGAAGCAGCATTGCGGACCGAGATGCTGCGATTTCGAGGGCATTGATGGTGAAAACCATATTCGATTATTCACTCGACTACAAGTCCGTCGACTTCCGCAAGCAGCCGGAGCTTTACCAAATTGGCAAGGGCGAGCAGGGTGTGTTGCTGGTCGAGCCATACAAGAGCGAAATCCTCCCGCACTGGCGGTTCAAGACCGTGGCCGAGGCAGAAAAGTCATCGGCCAAGATCTACAAGCTGTTTCTGGGGTATCTGAAGGCTGAGGACTTTCCCGGTGCGGACATGGCTCGCAAGTTCCTTCAGATGGGATGGACCAGAGCAAGGCGCTACGCCAACCATAAAGGCGGCCGCAAGTACGACAAGAAGACCGGTAAGGAATTGCCGAGGACGGAAGACAATGAGAAGACGTTAGCGGCGGCGATATTTTACGAACGGTACGTTAATGCACGGCAACACGCCGAGTACGTCAGGCAGAAGAAGCTTCATCAGGAGAGGTACGAAAGCTTATGACGTGGATCGACTGGTACGACTCGCTGTCGAAGCCGTCGTGGACGCCCGACCCTTCAACGATCAGCTTGATCTGGATGATCATCTACCCAGTCATTGTCGCCAGCTTCAGCTTCGTCTTCGTCCAGGCCTTCCGCCGGATACAGCAATCGAAAGTGGCGCTGCCGTTCGGCGTCAACCTCGTGGCGAACCTGTTGTTCATGCCGATCTTCGCAGGGCTGCGAAGTGTCCCGCTGGCGGCGGCGGACATTGTGATCGTGTGGGCGACGATCCTCTGTTGCATGATCGCCATCTGGCCCTATTACCGTTGGGTCGCCCTCGCTCAAGTGCCGTACTTCGTGTGGGTGTCGATTGCCACCGTGCTGCAACTGAGCATCTCGGCGATGAATTGGGGGCGAGCGTGATGGAACTCAACCACGAACTGTTCATGCGACGGGCCATCGAACTGGCAGCCAACGTGCCGGACTTGCCGTTCGGGGCTGTGATCGTGAATGCGGATACCGGCGAGATTCTGGCCGAGGGATGGAACAAATCCTCAAGCAATCCAATCTGGCATGGCGAGATCGACGCCATCAACCTGTTGGCACGGTCCAACAAGGACATAGAAAACATCCCGCTTGTTCTTTACACCACCGCCGAACCGTGTCCGATGTGCCAGGGGGCGATCTTGTGGACCGGAATCGGAACTGTCGTCTTCGGCACGTCGATCCGCTTTCTGCAAGAACACGGCTGGCGTCAGATCGACATCTTGGCCGAGGAAGTTGTTCGCCGCAGTCCGAATTGGCAATGCAAGCTCGTCGGCGGCGTGCTGAAGGAGGACTGCAACGCTCTCTTTTTGGCAGCTACGCAGCGGGAGGGATAGATGATTGTCGGCGAGTGACGAGCCGGTGCAGGGCTTGATTCAGTCCGGCCCTGTGTCGAAAAAAGCCGAACAGAAACTTCACTCAGTCGTGTTGGCGATGGCCTTCTGAATGGCTGCCTTTGCCCCCATCGGTCGAACCGAGAAGACATCCAGCGCCTTCTTGTCACGGACGACGGTGGGATTCTTCAACCCCTCGATCAAGTGCCGACCGACTTCGTAAGCGGCGGGCGTCACCAGCGCCAGCCAGAGGCCGGACAGATACGGCGTCAAAACAGGGACGAAAATCAGCCAGCGCCGCAACCCTTTCTGCCGGGCGTATTCCCGGATCAGGGCGGCGTAAGTCACGACCTCCGTACCGCCGATCTCAAAGATGTGGCTCTCGCCCGCAGGCAACTCCCTTGCGGCAAGAAGGTACTCCAGCACATCGTCCACGGCGATGGGCTGGGTCGCCGTGGTGAGCCAGCGTGGGCAGATCATGACGGGCAGGCGGTCGGTGAGTGACTTCATCAACTGGTAAGACAGACTTCCCGCCCCGACGACCATCCCGGCCCGGAACTCGACGGTTTCGACGCCCGACGCTCGCAGGATTTTGCCGACCTCATGGCGGCTCCGCAGGTGTGGTGAGAGTTTCGGGTCGGTGTCGTCGCCCAGCCCGCCGAGAAAAATGATGCGCAGCACACCGGCCTTCTTTGCAGCGTTGGCAAAGTTGTTCGCCGCCTGTTTGTCATCCTCCTCGAAGTCCTTCGAGCCGGACATCAGGTGGACGAGATAGTAGGCCGTGTGGACGCCGTGCAGCGCCTCGTCCAGCGTAGAAGCGTCGAGAACGTCCCCCTTCACGACCTGCGTGGACGGGCCGACTACGGGCCGAAGTTTGTCCGGAGTACGGGCCAGACATCGCAGCACGACGGGTTGGCGTTCGAGTAGCGAGGTGAGCCGCCCACCGACATAGCCAGAAGCGCCAGTCAGCAGCACGACGGAAAGATCAGCGCTCTCCGGCTCCTGTTGCGGCATCGTGTTCGACCTGACTCCCGGTTGGGAAGCGTGTTGTTTTGCGGATAGTATACTGCGAAGGCATTTTACCGTTTGTTGCATAGCAGTACAGGCTCGGGTCGGGCGAGATCGAAGGTGAGGATGTTCTCGTTGCGAAAACCGTCTGTCGATGCGCTGCGGCACTTCCTGGCGGCGCAGGCCGAGTTGCCCTTCACCTACGAGGCGGTCGGCGCAACCGCCGAGACGCCGCCCAGTGGTTACGTCGTAGACCATACCCGTATCAAGTTGGGCGAGGGCGAGCCGGTGTTCCGGTTGGCCATCGCCGCCCTGCGACGGTGGGAGCAGTTCCGCCTCGGCTGGGTCGAAGCGTGGCCTTCGGACACTCCGATCCAGAAGGGCGAGGTCGTGGCGGTGATGGGGCGGGCCATCGGCGTCTGGTGGATCAACGCCTGCCGGATCGTGTACGTCGTGGACGAGACGGGGCCGGTGTCGAAGTTCGGCTTCGCCTATGGAACGCTGCCCGGCCACGTTGAAAGTGGTGAAGAACGCTTCCTAATCGTGTGGGGCCGTGAGAAGAACAGCGTGCGGTACAATATCTTGGCCTTCTCCCGCCCGCACCAGTTCTCGGCACGAGTCGGCTACCCGATTGTCCGCCGCTTGCAAAGGCGGTTCGGGCGGGACTCGGCGGCTGCTATGCTCAACGCCGTCCGTTCGGGCGACGAAACGAAGGTCAGTTGAGAGTCGCCGTGGCGACATACCTGGAGTAGAAAATGGTTGGCAAGAATATGGCCCTCGCAGCTTTACTGTTGCTCGTCTCCGAGTCACTCGTCATGGCCGACGACAAGCCGCACACCCTGTTCGACTTCGGCAGCGCCGACGCTGTGAAGGACTGGCAGACCGTCAACGACGGCGTGATGGGCGGCGTGTCTGAGGGCAAGCTCAAGATAACCGACAAGAAGACGCTGGAGTTCTTCGGCACGTTGTCGCTGGAAAACAACGGTGGCTTCGCCTCGGTGCGGTCGAAGGCCAAGAAGCTCGGTTTGGAGAAGGGCGATACGGTGGTCGCCAAGGTCCGGGGCGATGGCCGGGAATATACCCTGAACCTCTACCTCGATAAGCCGCTGGTCGCCTTCTCGTACCGGGCGACGGTCCCGACGAAGAAGGGCGATTGGATCGAGGTCAAAGTCCCGCTCGACCAATTCGAGGCGACTTCGTTCGGTCGGGTCGTCAGGGACGCCGGGGCGGTGAAGCCGGAAGAGGTCAACGCCCTCGGCTTCATGGTGAGCGACAAGAAGGCGGGGCCGTTCAAGATGGAAGTCGAGTCGATTAAGGTGGAGCGGGCGGCGAAGTGAAACGGGCAATTGCTGGGGCGGCGATTCTCAACTGGCGGCGAGCGAGGGCGGTTGACGCCCGGCTACATGCGTTCCACTTCGCTGGGCAGTTCGGCCAGTGACAGAACCGTGATCTCAATCGCCGGGCCGAGAGGGAATTTTTGCTGTCCGGGGCGGGCGACGAAGGCGGTCTTCATCCCGGGCTGATCCTCGGCCCCGCTCTCGGCATCCTCAACGTCGCCCTCAGCCTGGCTCGCGGGCAGGAGGTCTCCTGGTCTCAGGTGGCGCTATGTGTCATCCCCGGCCTCGGCATGGCCAAGCTCGCGATGGTGGCCAAGACCGCCACCCGGGCCGGGGCCATGGCCCGCACCGGGCTCTCCGTCACCAACGTTGCCATGGGCGGCCTCGGCGTGGTCGGCATCATGGAGAACGGCGAGGCGGCCTACGCGGCGTTCTCGAAGGGCGACATTCTCGGCGGCATCAACGCCGTCGCGGACGCCGCCCACGGAGCCAAAGGGGTCCGCGCTGGCGTCCGCAGCGCCACCACCATGGCCACGGGTGTCTACAGCCCCTGCCAGGGCCAGAAACTGCGGCCGTGGAACATCGACCAGAGCAGTTGCTTCGCCGCCGGCACGCCGATACGCCTGCCGGACGGCACCAGCAAGCCCATTGAGATGTTCGAAGTCGGCGACGCAATCCTAACCAAGCCAAAGTTCGAAGTTGACGGTGTCGTGCAGACTGGTGCCGTGGCAGCGGTATGGAAGAGTGTGGCAGTGATTGTGAACCTCCACGTCGGCGGCGGCTACATCGAAACAACGCAGGACCACCCGTTCTACGTCCGCGGATTCGGTTGGAAGGCCGCCCACGAACTCCGCAGCGGCGACGAACTACGAACGAGCGTCGGCTGGACCGCCTTCGAGGCTGTTGCCCCGAGCGGCCGTGTTGAAACCGTGTACAATCTCACCGTCGTCGAGCACCACACGTACTTCGTCGGCGGCGACGTGTGGGGATTCGAGTTATGGGCGCACAATGGCTTTGTCCGTTATGTCGGCGATCGGACCGCCCCGCGAGTTCCTACCTATAACAATAAAAAAGCTACTGGTGTTCTGAGAATTAATGGGGTGGATGTCACTCTCGTAAGCGGCCGAAGTGGAACCGCGGCTTCGATGCCCAGCGTCGCGCGTGGCATGAACGGGATAACTAAAACTCACGTTGAAGGGCATGCGGCTGCCGTGATGCACCAAACAGGAGTAAGATCTGCCACATTGTACATTAATCGTGTACCTTGTGCGGGTGCTGGTGGTTGCGACCGTTTGTTGCCACGGATGCTTCCAACCGGGGCCACTCTGACTGTGCTTGGACCCAATAATTTTTTCAAAGTGTATACAGGTGGATAATCATGCCAATTCAACATAATACTATCGCTCTTCTTTCTTGGAGTTCTACCGAAAGTCGGCAGGCTGCGTCGCACGTCGATGTTATAAATCTGTTGGTCCAGTTGGATCAGCTAAAAAGACCAACGCTAGTGGATGTCCTGCATGAGGATACTGAGAACCTCTTAACCATTTCTGTAGCGGCAAAGGAACATTGCATGACATTTATGCTTGCGGATAATGAACCTCCCTATTTTACCACAGCAGATGGTAAGTCTGACAAAATTCATGAGTTCTACTATATGGAAGCATACACAGAATTCGCGTTCGAGACAGGGATCAGCATAATTGCTCGAAATGAAGCCGTCAAATTATTTCTAGATGCTGGAGACAAGCCTAATAACGTGAAGTGGTTCGAAGTTTAGTTGTCCACTTAGGGACTCCCAGCCCGGGTCGGGTGGCGGAACTTTCGAAGGCGTTTACAACAGTATTCCCCCAATCCACAGAGCGCTTCTTGGGGCACCACTTATGAAAAGAACTACCAGCTCCTCGAGAAGTACGGCGACCAAGTGCTCGACGTGATCCAGACCGGCCTGAACGTGGTCAGCGTCTTCGCCGGGCCCGGGCTCTCCGTCACCAACGTCGCCATTGGCGGCCTCGGCGTCGTTGGCATCATGGAGAACGGCGAAGCCGCCTACACCGCGTTCTCCAAAGGCGACATCCTCGGCGGCATCAACGCCGTCGCGGACGCCGCCCACGGAGCCAAAGGGGTCCGTGCCGGCGTCCGCACGCAGCCGGAGATCGACTACGAGCGATACGCCCTCAAGTCTCTTCGGGGCGACTTCCGCAACGTGGACTCCTCGGATGTCCGCGGCGGGGCGAGCGCCAGGCAAGCGATGGATGCGGTGCGCAAATAACGCAATTCAATTGGAGGAAACGATCATGTCCTGGGATTGGATCGTGCTGACCGCCTTAGCTGTCGGCTTCTTGCTGTTGTGGATGCTCATTCTGCCCCGCCTCGGCGTGCGGACCTGAATGACTCGTGAGTGTCAGTTGGACACTTCGAGTAGCAAAAGGAAAAGCCGAACGGCCGGTCCACGACGGTCGGACGAGCCTGCGGAATGGAGGACGGACAATGGATAATCCCATCACACGCAAGTCGTGGTCGCCTTACGTCGTAGGAGCCGCAATCGGCGTCCTGAGTTGGTTCGCCCTCGCCACCGCCGACAAGCCGCTGGGCATTACGACCGCCTTCGAGAACACCGCCGCCCTGGTCGAGAAGGCGGCGGTTCCGAACGTCGAGCAGACCAACGAGTATTACGCTGCCAAGGCGAAAGAGGGAAAGTCGCCGAAGATTGATTGGGAATGGATGCTCGTGCTGGGTGTGTTCGTCGGCGCACTTCTCAGCGCCACGCTCTCCAGTGACCGAACCACGGAGACGGTTCCCGGATTGTGGCGCAATCGGTTCGGCGGCAATGTCGCCAAGCGACTGGCTGCGGCGTTTCTCGGCGGCGGACTGATGATGTTCGGCGCACGGCTGGCGCAGGGTTGCACCAGCGGCCACGGGATTAGCGGCGCTCTGCAACTGGCGGTGTCGAGTTGGGTGTTCGTCGTGGTCATGTTCGCCGTAGCGACGGGAGTGGCCTTGATGATGTACGGCAGAGAGGAGGCGCAGCATGTTTGACGAACCGACAAAACTCGTCCTGGGCCTGCTCACGGGCATCGTGTTCGGCTTTCTGTTGCAGAAGGGGCGGGCGGCGAAGTTCCACGTCATCATCGGCCAGTTCCTTCTCAAAGACTGGACCGTGGTGAAGATCATGGGGACCGCCGTGGTTGTCGGGTCCATCGGCGTCTACGCACTGGTGACGCTGGACTTCGCCTCCTTGCACGTCAAGCCGCTCTTGCTGGGCGGCGTGCTGCTCGGCGCTCTCTGCTTCGGAACCGGCATGGCCGTATTCGGCTACTGCCCCGGAACCAGCGTGGCGGCGTGCGGCGAGGGTCGCCGGGATGCGATGGTGGGCGTCCTCGGTATGCTGGTCGGCGCTGGCGTCTATGTGGCGCTGTTCCCGACGCTGCAACCAGTTATCAA
This sequence comes from Limnoglobus sp., assembly GCA_041736785.1. GTDB lineage: Bacteria > Planctomycetota > Planctomycetia > Gemmatales > Gemmataceae > JBGSSZ01. Next base: position 6,609 of record JBGSSZ010000362.1, on the reverse strand, counting down.
GGGCCTGGGTGATTCGGGCGAGATCACCTTGCCGCAAATCACCGGCACGTCGCCCTGGCCGTGGGTCGTGGGTCTGGCCCTCGTCGGGACACTGGCTCTCTGGTTCCTGCGGCGTGATCCGAATAGCAGTGGCCGAGCGCACAGCGACCCGTCACAACTCGCTACGTAGCGTGACCGGCACGACTACACTGCTGCCAAGTAACTTCACTACTCAACTTCACCGTCAGGAGACAGCGACATGGATAAGGTCATGAAAATCAGCGATCAGGTCACGGTCGGCGCACAGCCTTCGGAAGACCAGATTCCGCAACTCGGCAAGCAGGGCTTCAAGTCGGTCGTGAACTTCCGCACCGATGGGGAGGAAGACCAACCGCTCTCGCCCAAGGCCGAGAAGGTCGAGGCGGCGGGGATGACGTACCTGCACATCCCGGTGTCGATGAAGTCGATGGGACCGGAACAGGTCGATCAGTTCCGGGAACAGTACGCCGCCCTGCCCAAGCCGGTGTTCGCCCACTGCAAGAGCGGCAAGCGAGCCGGGGCGATGGTCATGATGAACATGGCCGTGTGCTGCTGACCATCTTTGCGGCGCTGATGCTCGTGACCGGCATCGCAATGCTGCGAAAGCGATCCGACGAGAACGACTGGGGGCGGTGTCGCTTCTGGCCCTGCCTCTAGATCGGGGCGGCGGTGGGCGTGCTGACCGGCTTCCTGGGCGTCGGCGGCGGGTTCTTGATCGTCCCCGCCCTGGTACTGTTCGCCGGGGTCAGAACCAAGGCCGCTGTCGGGTCTTCGCTGGCGATCATCGCCATGAACGCAATCGGCGGTCTGGCGGGTCAGTTGCAGCAGGTTTCACTCGACTGGCGGCTCACGCTCGCCTTCCTGGGGTTGGCGCTTGTGGGCATGTTCGGCGGCTTGTTCGTGGCCGAGAAAGTTCCCGGCGACATACTGTCCAGAGCCTTCGGTTGGTTCGTCGTCGTGCTGGCGCTCGTGATCGGCGGCTTGGCGGCGGCAGGAGTTCGCACCACAGCCATTACCTGACAGGAGAACGTCATGCTGCTTCACCAGCGATTCATTCCCGGCCTCGCCATCGCTTCGTACATCGTCGGCGACGAGAAAAGCGGCGAAGCCGCCGTCATCGACCCGACGAGGGACGTGGACGAATACATCGACTACGCCAGGGATGGCGGGGGCGGGCAATTAAGGCCGCACTCGCAAACGCACCGGCTGAACACGACTCTCGGCGGAAGCCCCCGTTTCCGTCAAGAGTTACTGTTTCCGTAGCCGACTTTCACGGCGTTCGCCACGATCTTCTTGGCACAAGGGCCTGCCTGATCTTGGGGGCATCATGAGGGAGAGAAACTTGACCACTCTGAAATACAAAACGAACCTGAACTGCGGCAGTTGCGTGGCTGCGGTGAAGCCCCACCTGGACAACAACCCGGCGATTCACCGCTGGTCGGTGGACACGGCCAACCCGAATAAGGTCTTGACCGTGGAGGGTGAGGGCGTGTCGGGAAAGGCCGTTGAGCAGCACGTCGCCGACGCCGGGTTCAAGGTGCTGGGCGAAATCGAGTCGTCGGCCCCCGAAACGCATGACGCCGATCACGCCGCCGAAACCGCTGAAGCGAAGTCGTTGCAGGCGACGTACCGGCCCTTACTGCTGGTGTTCGGCTACCTGCTCGGCGTCGTCTCCCAAGTGGAGATCGCCGCTGGGCAGTTTGACTGGATGCGGGCGATGAGCAACTTCATGGGCGGTTTCTTCCTTGCCTTTTCGTTCTTCAAGCTCCTCGACCTGCAAGGCTTCGTGGACGCCTACCAAACCTACGATGTCATAGCCCGCCCGGTACGAGCCTACGGCTACCTCTACCCGTTCATCGAGTTGGGGCTGGGGGTCGCCTACATCCTGCGACTTGCCCCGGTGGTGACGAACCTCGTTACGCTGGTCGTCATGCTGGTGAGCGTGGTCGGCGTGACGCAGGCGTTACTTCAGAACCGGAACATCCAGTGTGCCTGCCTGGGGACAGTGTTCAACCTGCCGATGACGAAAGTGACGTTCGTGGAAGACGCACTGATGGCTGGGATGGCCCTGGTCATGCTGGTCGCTCTGTGGGCTTAGATGAAAGGCGTTTCCGACCCTCCGTGCGGCATCGGTCAATCAGGACGCTGAACTCTTGACCGTGGGTAAAGACCCCGGAACCCTGCCGCCAGCAGCGGCGACGGTTTCGCCGCCGTGTGTTCGGAAAGCTCCTGGCCGAAGCCGACGACCTTCAGTCCGTCATCCAGTTAGACGGTACGACTCAGGATGTCGTCCGCTGGCGGCTCGACCTTTTCGGCGAGGTCAAGGATGTTGGCATAAGTGTTGGTCACGGGTGCGGCGGTGGTGACGATGGCTGATTCAGCGAAAGCGTATCTTCGGAAACGGCAGCGTTCTCATGAACAGTCGAACGCTGTCGTTCGTGACGAACAGGCACTCGCTGCGACCCTGTGAACCTTGTCTACAATGGCTTTCGCAAGCGATTGAAGATTGCAGTTGAGATGGCGGACGCAAAGCGGGGACTGACACTTTACGCCGACTATTGCGCTTCGTGCCACAAGGACAATGGACAGGGGAACAAGAAGAATCCTCCGGTGTGGGGAGAGCGTTCCTACAACGATGGGGCCGGATTGTCGAGCAACGACAAACTCGCCGCTTGGCTGAAAGTCGCCATGCCCTTGGGTGACCCATATCTGACCGAGCAAGAAGCCCTCGATATTGCTGCCTTCGTCAATTCAAAACCCCGCCCGAAGTTCATTCTCAAAGACCATCTGCCCAAACCCGAACGCCTTGGCGAATACAACTCGGAGCGATGAAGTCGGAGTTCGACCGAAGGCGAGACAATCGTGACGGACCATCAGGAACATACCCCTCGGTCGATTCAGTTTGGGATGCCACAAGAGTTTGGTAGATAAGGAGTGGTTGCATCGGAATCCGCACTTGGACGACCAGATTCCACAAGCAAACCGTAATCCGTCCCTGTCGGGGCGTCACGAATCTCGACGGAAACTGCTCTCTCCGCTGCCGACAAGCTAGTTTTTCTGCGTCCTTTTTCGGCTGGCTCCGTCTGTTTGTTCGGAAACGGCTGATGTGCAGCCGTGACGAACTCGATTGAACGGAGCAGAACCATGCAAACCCCATCTCCCGAAACCGGCAACAAGGCGACATGTTGCGTGCCGCCCGGCTGTTGCGTCCCGACCACCTGCTGTGTGCCGATGGTCTGTTGCGTCCCGACAGGGTGCTGCACCCCGGCAGGTTGCTGTGCGCCAGCGGACTGCTGCGCCCCGACACCGCCGAAGGCCAACTGAGGTAGTTCGATGACGACCCAACCCACGACCGATGCGATCTGGATGCACTTGAGTTCGGACCTGCGGCGGTTCATTCGCCGCAGAGTTCCCGACGATCATGCTGCCGACGATCTTGTCCAGGAGACGTTTATGCGGGTTCACCGCAATATCGGGACGCTCCAGGAAGCGGAGCGGCTGGCGGCATGGGTCTACCAGATCGCTCGGAACGTGGTTCACGATCACCATCGAAAGGCAACGAACTCGACCGTGGCGCTCGCCGACGCCGAGAACGTGAGTGACGACAACGACTCACAGACTGCCTGTCGAAGCATCACTTGGCTGGACGAGATGATCCAGTCATTGCCCGAAGGTTACAGACAGGCCGTGCAGATGGCCGAGATGGAGGAACATTCTCAGCAGACCGTCGCTGACCGGCTTGGCCTCTCACTTTCCGGTGCGAAGTCTCGCATCCAACGTGGCCGGGCGATGTTGAAGGATGTCCTCGAACGATGCTGCTCGTTTGAGACGGATGGTCGAGGCCGAGTGATGGGATGCGACCCAAAGCCAAACCAGCAGGTGTGCCGAGATTGCGGAGAGTGACCTATTTTTTCTTCCTCTTCGCCACCGCCTTCGCTGTGTCCTGTTTCACCCGCAGTTTCACGATCCGTTCGATCAGCTTGAGTGGCATCGGTTCATCGAGCGGAAACTGAAGGTTCCCCTTCGGACCAGCGCAGCGAGCGACGGCCTTCTCCAGAGCGTCGTCGCCGGAATTCGGCGGGTACAGCCCTATGTGCTTCTTCCAGGCAGCGAAGTACACCAGGATACCGTGCTGCTTGAAGGCAGGCATCTTGGTAGCTGATGACTTCCATAGCATCGGGTGCAGCGTTGCGGATCGTCTCTCGCACCTTCTTCAAAACAGCCTCCACTTCGGCTGCGAACTGCGAGATGTAGCCGTCGATGTCACCACCCATCTCCTTGGTTTCTGCGTGGGAGAGTCCGCGCTCTCAGTGCAGTACGGAGTTTGGTTAGGGCGTCTGGACCGATTCCGTGCAAGCCCGCACTTCCTCTTCAGGCACGCTGGCGAGTTGTTCCAGGTGATCGAACCCGGAGTTCGCCAAAGTCCGCAGAGCCGGTTTTGCAAGACCTTCAGGAAATGGCGTCGGCTCGCTGCGGTCTATCTTCTGCCGTGCCTTCATGGTCGTAGTTCCTTCAAGATCAGCATGGCCCAAATCAACGCAGCAAAGGCTGTCAGCGACCAGCCGAGCCAAGCGGAGATCGCCAAGTGCTGTGTGCCAGGGGCAAAGTCGGAGTCCTTGTGGCGCAGTCAGCTTCGATGCCGGAGCCACTGCATCCAAAATTGCCAGAATCCGCCCGCCGTGGATAGCAGGGCTGGGCCGATGCCGTTCAACGTCCAGCCGTGAGCGGTCAGGTTCAGTGCGGCAAACGTCAAGGACAGCAACAGCAGCATGAAGTCGCCGGGGTTCATCTTCTTTCAAACGCCTTGATGTCGCACGTCGCCCATAATCTCGGATTCGCTCTTGACTCTGTAGTATACTCCAGACTGTAAAATGCCACCTTGACTGAGAGGCGTCCCATGACGGCCATGAGGATCGGCGAGATCGCCAAACGATGCGGCATCGGCATTGAGACGATCCGGTACTACGAGCGGGAAGGATTGCTCCTGGAACCGGAGCGTCGGCCTTCCGGCTATCGGCAGTACGACGAGTCCACGGTCGAACGGCTGGAGTACATCCGGCGAGCCAAGGAACTCGGCTTCACACTCGCCGAAATCCGGGAACTCCTGGATTTGTCGTTCGCCGCCCATGCGGGGTGCGATCACACCGGCAGCGGGCCGAGGCGAAGGTCGCCGACATCGAGGGCAAGATTCGCAGCCTGCAACACATGAAGCGGTCGCTCGGCAAGATCGTCCAGCGCTGCCGGGCGAACAACTCCACCGACGACTGCCCGCTCGTTCACAAAGCGAAACGAAAACCGACACAATAGCTTGCTGCCGAGGGAACGATATGAAACGACTTTGGATCGCCTTCACACTGGTTATGGTCCTGTCCTTCCTCGTGCTGGGGTGGATCGGGACTCGCATCTACCAGGAGATGCCGCCGATTCCCGCCAAAGTCGTGACGACCGATGGCACGGTGCTGGTTGACGAGGGTGAGATTCAGGCGGGCCAGAACGTCTGGCAGGCCCTCGGCGGCATGGAAGTCGGTTCGATATGGGGCCATGGCAGCTACGTCGCCCCCGACTGGACCGCCGACTGGCTGCACCGGGAGGCGACCTTCATCCTCGACCGCTGGGCCAACGCCGAATTCGGGAGCGAGTACGCCAAGCTGGATGGCGAGCGGCAGGCGCAACTCCAAGGCCGCTTGGCGAAGGTCATGCGGACCAACACCTACCACTCGGCCACCCAAACCGTCACCGTCGATCCGATCCGGGCCGAAGCATTCCAGGCCAACCTCAAGCACTACTCGGACGTGTTCGCCAACGGCAAGGCCGAGTACGCCATCCCAGCGGGCGCAGTCAGCGACCCCGACCGCTTGAAAAAGCTGTCGGCCTTTTTCTTCTGGACCGCATGGGCGGCAAGCACGAGCCGCCCTACCGAAGAGGCCACGTTCACGAACAACTGGCCCTACGAGCCGCTAGTCGGCAACCGGCCCACCGGCGATACGGTCGTGTGGACCGGGGTGAGCATCATCATGCTCCTGGCGGGCATCTCGGCGATGGTGTGGTGGTACGCCGCCCGCAGGAGCGAGGAGGAAGTGACGGTTCTGCCGGAAACCGACCCGCTGGGCCGTTGGGTCGCCACGCCGTCGCAGAAGGCGACCGTCAAATACTTTTGGGTCGTGTCCGCCCTCATTCTCGTGCAGATGTTGCTCGGCGTGGTGACGGCCCACTACGGCGTCGAGGGGAACGGGTTCTACGGCATCCCGCTGGCCGACTGGCTGCCGTACAGCGTGACCCGGACGTGGCACATCCAGATGGGCCTGTTCTGGATTGCGACGGCGTGGCTGGCGGCGGGCCTGTTCATCGGCCCGCTGGTCAGCGAACACGAACCGAGAGGGCAGCGGCTCGGCGTGAACGTCCTCTTTGGGGCGCTCTTGCTCGTCGTCGTCGGCTCGCTCACCGGGGAGTTGTTGGTGTTGCCATCATTTCCCCCCTTTTGCAGCGGATGAAGAACCACGGGCAAGCTTGGCACGGGAGGTCATTCGGACCGGTTTCGTGAATTTTACGGGCGGTTGCTGACAGCGATGAGATTCTTCAAAGCTCCTCAAA
>JBGSSZ010000544.1:0-3999 GCA_041736785.1 Limnoglobus sp. | reverse complement strand
GTGTTTCGAGCGGCAGCGCGATCGTGCTCGGCTCGCAGCCCGCGGTAAATAAGGTGATAAGACTGACCGCACGCCAGGAGACTGTCATGAGTGTTCCGTTCGTTCGTCAGGAGAGTGATGCCCCGACCGTGCCCTGCCCTTGCGGGTTCAGCACGCGGATTGTGTCGGCCGCCGACGGCACGCCCTGCTCGTTGCACGTCACGCAGATTCGCGACGCCGAGCGGCACTGGCACCAGCAGACCAGCGAGATGTACTACATTCTCGAAGGCACCGGCAAGGTCGAACTCGACGGGGCGTGGCACGAGGTCCGGCCCGGCAGCGTCGTCAACATCCCCGCCGGCACCCGGCACCGCATCGTCAGCGACCTCGGGCTGAGAACCATCGTCGTCGCGATGCCGCCCTTCGATGAGCGCGATGAGTTTGTAGACAACGGGTGAACACAGTTCTAAAACGCTACAGAACCGATTTCTTACTAAACCCACGGAATGAGATGAAGAACGTTTACTACTTCGGCGGCAAGACGGCGGACGGCGACGGCAAACAGAAAGAACTCCTCGGCGGCAAAGGAGCCAACCTCGCCGAAATGTGCAAAATCGGCATCCCCGTGCCTGCGGGTTTCACCATCACCACCGAAGTCTGTGCCGCCTACTACGAGCAGGGAAAGAAGATTCCCGAAGCGGCTATCCCGGAGATCGACGCGGCACTCAAGAAAGTCGAGGCCGAGTTTGGCAAGAAGTTCGGCGACGCCACCGACCCGCTCCTCGTCAGCGTCCGCTCCGGTGCGGCGCTCTCCATGCCGGGCATGATGAACACCATCCTCAACCTCGGCCTCTCCGACGGCAGCGTCGAAGGGCTCGCAAAGAAAACCAACAACCCCCGCTTCGCATACGACAGCTATCGCCGCCTGATCGACATGTTCGGCTCCACGGCCATGGGCGTCGAGCATGAAGAGTTCGAGCACGAAATTCACGCGATGAAAGACGCGAAGAAGGTGAAGCTCGACACCGATCTCTCAGCCGACGATCTCAAAGAACTCGTTGCGAAGTATAAGGCGGTCTACCAGAAGCACGTGGGCGAGGATTTCCCGCAGGATCCCAGGAAGCAGTTGATGCTCGCGATCAACGCCGTGTTCAATTCGTGGAACGGCAAGAAGGCGATCGAGTACCGCCGCATTGAACGCATCAGCGGCCTCAAGGGCACTGCGGTCAACGTGCAGTCGATGGTCTTCGGCAACATGGGCGAAGGCTCCGGCACCGGCGTGGCCTTCACCCGCGACCCCAACACCGGCGAGAACATCTTCTACGGCGATTACCTCATCAACGCTCAGGGCGAAGACGTGGTCGCTGGCATCCGCACCCCCGAGCCGATCGCCAAGCTCGACAGCGAGATGCCCAAGGTCTACAAACAGCTTCTCGATATCCGCGAGAAGCTCGAACAGCACTACAAGGAAATGCAGGACATCGAGTTCACCGTGCAGGACGGCACGCTGTACATGCTGCAGACCCGCACCGGAAAACGCACGGGGACGGCGGCGGTCCGCATCGCCGTCGAGATGGTGAAGGAAGGCAAGATCGATGAAAAGGCCGCCGTGCAGCGGGTCAACCCCGACTCGCTGAACCACCTGCTCCTGCCGCAACTCGATCCCAAGTCGAGCGTGAAGCCCGTGGCGCAGGGCATCGCGGCCAGCCCCGGCGGCGCGACCGGCATGGTGATCCTCTCTGCTGACGACGCGGTCGAGCATCACGCCAAGCATCCGAACGATCCGATCATGCTGGTGCGGAAAGAGACCAGCCCCGAAGATGTGGCCGGCATGCACCTCGCCAAGGGCATTCTCACCAGCACCGGCGGCAAGGCGAGCCACGCAGCGGTCGTCGCACGCGGCTGGGGCAAACCCTGCGTCGTCGGCTGCGAAGCCGTCAAGATCGACGAAAAGAATCAGACCATTACCATCGCGGGCAAGACGGTCAAAGCCGGCGAGTTCATCACCATCAACGGCACCACCGGCGATGTGATGATCGGCAAGGTCGAGACCATCGCACCGACGATGACCGGCGACTTTTCCACGCTCATGACCATGGCGGACAAGGTCCGCACGCTGAAGATCCGCACCAATGCCGACAGCCCCGCCGACGCGAAGAAGGCGATCGAGTTCGGTGCCGAAGGCATCGGCCTCTGCCGCACCGAGCATATGTTCTTCGGCGAAGAGCGGATCGTGGCGATGCGGGAGATGATCCTCGCCAGCAGCGAGGAGGGCCGCAAGAAAGCACTCGCCAAGATTGAGCCGTTCCAGAAGGCGGACTTCGTCGGGATCTTCGAGGCGATGGACGGGCTACCAGTGACGATCCGCCTGCTCGATCCGCCACTGCACGAGTTTCTGCCGCACGACGCCAAGGGTCAGGCAGAAGTCGCTGCAAGCCTCGGCTTGGACGTCTCGCACGTGAAGGAGCGCGTCGACGAACTGCACGAGTTCAATCCGATGATGGGCTTCCGCGGCTGCCGGCTGCCGCTGGTCTACCCCGAGATCGGTGACATGCAGGTGCAGGCGATCATTGAAGCCGCCATCGAAGTGCAGAAGAGGGGCAAGAAAGTCTTCCCGGAGATCATGATTCCGCTCGTGGGCGTGCTGGAAGAACTTTCAGTCCTGCGAGCCCGGGCCATCGCCGTGGCCGAGGAGTGCATGAAGAAAGCCGGCGTGAAGGTGGAGTACCTGATCGGCACGATGATTGAACTTCCACGGGCCTGCATTGCTGCGGACAAGATCGCCGAGGAAGCCGAGTTCTTCAGCTTCGGCACCAACGACCTCACGCAGATGAGCTTCGGCTTCAGCCGCGACGACATCAAAGGCTTCATGCCGACCTATCTGGCAAACAAAGTACTGCCCATCGATCCATTCCAGACGATCGATTTCAATGGCGTCGGTGAACTCATGAAGATCGGCGTGGCGAAAGGCCGCAGCAGCCGCAAGGCCAAGCACGGCCAGCATCTCAAGATCGGCATCTGCGGCGAGCACGGCGGCGACCCCGACTCGGTGATCTTCTGCCACAACATCGGGCTCGACTATGTGAGTTGCAGTCCGTTCCGAGTTCCCATCGCTCGGCTCGCCGCCGCCCAGGCCGCACTGGGCGAAGTCAAACGGGACAAGTGACCCACTCAGCCCGGCGAGCGAAAGCCCGCCGGGTTTTCTGTTGTGGTATGGGGCAATCGGATCGGGAGAGTTGCCGAGCCCGGTGCGATGATTGATCAGTGCACCCAGCCCTACTTCAAGTAAACTGCCCCGACATCAAATGCTTCTTCGGGTGTCCCGAAGAAGGTGCCGTTGGAGAACATGCAAGGTTTATAGGACTCGCTGCTGTAGGCGAAGAATGCCAGACTCCACCGGTCGGTTGAGAAGTGACGCAGTCGGCAGAGGTGCAGCGGATAGGCCCGCACTCGCTCAAGGAATTGCTGGCGGGTTTCACCGGTGCATGCCAAGAGCTCTGACGATGGCTCCTCGGGCTCGACGTAGGCGTCGATGTAGCAGAGTGGCCCGCGAAACCGAATGCCCAGTCGAGTGTAGCGACCTGCGTATTTGGCTGCGGCATGCCTCTCCAGCTTTGCTAACGTGTCACGCCGAACCGATTCAGTAATTTTCACACCACCCGAGTGAGGGTCGATACCCCAACTGCCGCCTCTCATGGCTATCCCTCAGATCGACTGCTCTGATGATTTTGTCGGGTCGACCTGCAACGTCAAGCAGTTTGTCTGCAGCGTGGAAGAAAGCTGGCGGCTGGGGTCGTAGAATACCCACCTTGTCCAGCTTGGGAGCGGAATGCAGGATCGGATCGCAATTGTCGGCATGGCCGCCCGCTTCCCCGGTTCCGGGGCCGACCTCGACGCGTTCTGGGCGAATGTGGTGCAGGCCCGCGACTGTGCCCGCGAAGTGCCAGCAGGCCGCTGGACGCTCCCGCCCGAAACCATCATTGACCCGGTGATCCCCACACCGGACCGCGTGCCGACGAC
>JBGSSZ010000303.1:0-5157 GCA_041736785.1 Limnoglobus sp. | reverse complement strand
ATCACAGGTTCTCGGCGAAGATCCGCGGGCACACTCGGCCTGCGGCGACGTATTTCCGCAAAAACCAGTGCTTTCTCTACTGAAGTAGACGATACGCCTGCAAGCTTCGCTGCGCGATTTGCCCAAAAACACCGAGAATATTAGAGATTTTTGCGTTCTGCGACGGACACTAGCTAGTTCTTTCGAGAGAACCAACCAGCCGGCGGTGTCTTCCAACGCGACGCATCGTCAGCCATTGCCGTTTTTCCTCGTGCCGTTAGAACGGCCGGATCTATGTCCAGGAAGCCCATCACGGATTGATTCGGCCCGTGCAAGTGGAAGAGTTGCTTTTCGTGAGATTTGAGAGGCGCATAGGCGTTGCTTCCGCCATGGTGAGCGTTGTTGGCGAGGATGACAGTCTGGAACATGTGGTAGTGCAAAGCCCCGGTCATCGTGTCGAACGTTCCCACATCCGTGTTCAGTGCCGCGATCAGATACACGTCGGCGCGATCGCGGAGGTCAGCGACGAGGGCCAAATCTGTGGCGTCGTAACAGACCGATCCTGACAGAATCACCGATAGCCTGTCAGACGGACTCGCCGCCGTCAGGTTCAATAGCCATTGGCAGGGTCGGTGCTCCAAAAGACGTTGGGGGAGCAACGCCTGTTCTTCGCGGGCCAGATAGCGTTTTCCTTGAGCGTAAATCTTCACTTGGAGTCCGCGGCTGGGGCTGAACTCGGGGACAATCCACACGGCGGCGTTCACCAAATTGCCGCCGGGATGGCATTCCCGGTAGGTCATCCCGGCGAACGCGACGCAGCGGTGTTTGCGAACGAACGGCAGCAACCGAGGACGCACATCGTCGGGATGGACCGAAAGCTCCGGCATAACCAACAGGTCAAGGCCGGCAGTACCGAGGTGGCTGGCGCGCACCCGCAACTGCTGGTCGATGCCGGCCAGCACGGAAGTCAGATGCCGCCGGTAAGAACGCCGAGCCTCTGGAAAACTCATGGTCGGATCATGGGCGCTCAATGCCGCTGGCGAAGCGGGATTGTTGCAGTCAGGTACTCCGAGTTGCGCCACACACACCCGCAGCGGCGACTGCTTGTCGCTGGTTGTGGTGAATCGCGGACGTGGCGCGATCGTGAGGAAGAGCGCTTTAGACATCGCGCCGGTGTCCTTGGTCAGCGCCGCCAACCGTTCAGCACAAAGGCGTTTCGCACGTTTGCGTGACAGCGGTTTGTCAAACGGCGGCGGCGGCGCGTGAGCCCCCTGCCAATGCATCAGCGCCGACAGGAAGGACTCCATCCAGGACGATACAGGATTCCAATCCGGTCCGATGCCGTCGCGCCCGTTGAACAACGAGAACTGCCGGACCTGCCAGTGCCACGACGGCGGTCGGTAGCAGTATTCGGCCTCCCGCCACGAGGTCGGCCGAAGCGGCTGAGTCGGATCGGCCCGGCCCGTCATAACAAATCGCAGCAAAAGTCCGAGTTCCCAGCGCCAATCCCATTCCGACATCCCTTCCGCCGCCGGGCCGCGATAGAGCGGATTGTCCACCGGTTCATCGAAATCGTACTCGAAAGTCGCTCCGTCAAACTTCAAGGTCAGCGTTGAAGGTGCGTGTTGCGTGTTCCTCGGCTTGTACCGTTCCAGCCATTTCAGAGCCAGCTTCACCAATTCGCGTTCGTCACGGGCACGACAATTCCACTGACGGGCCTCGTGGACAAGAGTGACAACCATCTGCTTAGGATCGGCCGGCACTGTTCGCAAGGGTAGACTCAAGCGATGCAGCAGACCTTGCATCTTCGCTGCCACCTTGCGGACAGAGGCGTGCCTTTCAATCCACTCTTCCGCCACGCTCGGTGCCAGCCGCGCGACTTCATCCAATCGCGCAGGAGAGAGTTGAGGAAGGATCAACTTGTCGGCGTCCTCGGCGTCGAGGAACGATTGCCGTGCCAGCACGGCGAAGACGGCCCACTCGTGAGGATCTTTCACAGCCCCGCCACGGAGGAATTGCAGGAACGCCAACGTCTCTCGATTCTGATCCGACTGTAGGCCGTCCAAATTGAATCCCACCGACGAATCCGCCGCCAGAAACAAGAGGATCTGTTGCTGACAAAACCACGGCAGGGAATCCCAACTATCATCGACGAGTTGCCGTGCCGCATCCCGGAGGGTCGCGCGAAAGGCCGTCAGATCCACGCTGTCGGGCATTTGCTCGCGGTTGGGGACCAGACCGGTTTCTGTAGCGGCGGCACGGAACACTTCGGCGAGGCAGTACAGGGCCACTTCGCGGACACCCTTAACTCCGGCGTCCGACGCAATGTGTTCTTGCAACCGCTTGAGAATAGCCGCCACTACCGTCGCATCGGGATACAGGTCCAGGCCGATTCGTAATAATCGCACGTTGCCGGGATTGTCCACCCATGCCTGCACCAAGCGCCGGCCGAAGACCATCGCACGTTGATCTGCCTCTTCGCGGGAGATTCCAGGCTTGAGTTTGTCGTGAGCCCCTTCTTCCACTTCACCGTATTGAACAGCCTGCGCCAGGCCCTCTTCGAGGAGCGGCCGAAGCGAGCGGAACACAGACCGATACCGGTTTGCCGAGAAACGCACAACGGTTTCGTCCTTCACGTCGCCCACCATGTGCAGCGGCGAAGCGCCGACCGGATCGTGAAGCTGGTTCAGCATGGCCGACTGAAACAGGCCGTCGAGAGTCATCAGCAGGCCCTCTCCGCCGCGGTCGTCGAAGCCGCCGGAGAACCCTGCTTGGATCCGCCGCATCGACCGGCTCACCGGCACGGTCACATGCTTCGGATCACGTGGCGACGTGAGTTCGGTCTTACCCGCATTGATGTTCAAACCTGTCGCGTGCTCTTTCAACAACCCATGCAGTGCCTCGACGATGAGAGGTTTCAGTTGGTCCAGATCACTGCCTTCTCCCACCTCCACCACGAGCCGCAGATCATCCACATACCGACAATAATCATGCAGTCGAACACCCGGCACGATGTCCTTGCCAAAGTTGCCGATCATTGCTTGGTCGAAATCCATCAAGACGACATTCGCAAAGAACCCTGCCGCCACCAGACCCTGCGGCAAAGCTAATCGGCTGGCTGTCGTCCCTTCCGTTTCAAGAATCGCCTTCGCGTCTGGAAGGTCCTCCCCGTGCCAACGCCAGTTCAGCAAGCGCTTGACAAAACTCCGATAAGTCTTCGTCGTTCTGGGGACGTGCTTCACCAGCTTGTCATGCAACAGTTCCGGTCGGACGCGGTCGTAGAACTTCTCCAGATCGGCCTGTACGACCACTAACTTGGTGCCGCTCCGCTCGCCCAGCGAATTGATCACGGCCGTGGGCCGTTCCACGAAAGTGCGGTAGTCGGTGAAGTATGCGCGGTAAACCCGGCTTGAACCCCAGCGATGCCAAAGCTTGCCCTTCCCAGCGTCGTCACAAAACAACCGATTGCCGTAGCTCACGATTCTTCGCCGGTTGTCTGACACGCGAATGTCGAGGCGAGGATCACCCTGGGCTGTCTCCACGGCGTCGGCGGCACCCATCATCAGCAGCGTCGCGGCGACTTGATCGTGCAGCGAGACATGCGCCAGCGGCCGCAGCTTGACAGCTTCGTTATTTTTCCTTGGCCGCCACGTTTTCTCATCGCCGGTCCAAGTCTGGGACTTTGGCGCAGCCACGAGGCGCACAGGGTCATTCTTCCACTTCGAAGGCTTGGCAAGTTCGGCCGTGAACGATTCCAGAAACGACGGATAGTCCACCGTGGCCCGGTCCAGTTCCAGCACATCAGCAAACCAGTTGTGGCTCCGAATGTGGCTGACGGTTTTCTTGAAGGCGTGAACAACCACAGAAGGTTGGCGCAGTCGCTCCATTCTTGGCGAAAGACGATCCACGATCATCCTCGGTGGTTTGATAAAAATCCTACTGTGACTCTAGCGAACCGAAATCGCATCACACGGCAAGCAGAGAAATAAAAATTGGTGTGACGAATGGCGGAATCTGCTGTCGTGCACGGAATCTTCAGCATTTTGTCATAGCGAAACCACCAACTTGCTTCGGTCCGACGCACCGACGCAATCACTTTCTTCCACGATTGACGCTCATGGAAGTAGAGTTGATCCCCGGTAGCTGAATCTTCAAATCACCTGCCCGACTAACGCCGGCATCATCGGCTCCTACTCGGTCATGTTACGGTAGTAGTTCGTCGACGGCTCCGTGAGCATGTAGACCACCGGCCCGTTGGCCCGATCCCAAATCAGCACGCCGCGGATCCCTTCGATGATCATGAACCATGTCCCGTGGTGTAAACCCATGTTGGCCGGGATCAGCACATCCTAAGCCTGAACGCACTGAAACACCCCCGCCTCGAGGTCGTCCCGCGTCACCCACCCGCCGTACGGCAGCGGACTCCGCTTGTTCTTGCTTCCCCACGGCAGCAGGTGCAGCCTGCCCTCCCACTGCACCGGGATCAGCGTCGGCACCTGCCACCAGTGGAACTGCACCTCGTCGAGGCTCTGCCGCTGGTAGAACCGATCCTTCAGCCGCCCATCGCGGTGCCATCCGCGCCGTCGAAGCCGAGTACGATCAGTCCGCCCTCGCTTCGCCGTTCTTTCTCGGCGTGCGCGACACCCGGTGCGGCAAGCCCGTTCCCGACGCCATCCGCGAGCACCTCCATCACGCCACGCTCGACAACGAATCGGTGCAACTCCTCACCCGGGCCCTCGGCATGGCCGGCGAACTGCTCGAACTCTCGCGCTGGTTTGGCAGTGACCCTTTCGAGCACCAGCCGATGACCGATCTTGTCGTACGCTGGTGCATGCCGAACGACACGCCCCTGCAGGCCACGTTCGGCTGGAAGCTGGTGAAGCAGACGCTTGAGCAGGGGGTCATTCTCGGCGGCAAGGTCCTGACCGATTCCGCCACTGTCCGCACGCACCTCGACCGGCTCTTCAGCCTCACGATGAAATGGGTCGCCGCGTACGAAGAGGGGACGAAGAGCCTGCAGGCGGTTGCCAAACTCTTCCAATTCGAGTTCCCTGTAGCGGACGGGGCCCGTCGCACGGTCGTGCGGCTCTTCGAAGCGGGGGAGTCGTTCGCCGATCTGATCCGTCTGACACCGGTGCCGAAGCACGCGGCGCTCGGCCCGCAGGCCCTCGCCCAGGT
>JBGSSZ010000301.1:0-8537 GCA_041736785.1 Limnoglobus sp. | reverse complement strand
GCCTGTCGTTTGGCGGGGTCACCCACCAGCCGGTTGCCGTCTTTGGCGAACGCGACCACGCTCGGCGTCAGCCGGTTGCCTTCCTGATTCGCGATGACTTTGACTTCGTTGCCTTCCATCACGGCAACGGCCGAGTTGGTGGTCCCGAGGTCGATGCCAACGATTTTTTCTTCAGCCATGTCTTACTCCTTAGTTTTATGAATGATGATGTTCGGATTCTTTCGCAGGACGTATTTTAGAGCCGCGACGCCGATTTTCGTTTCATATCAGCAACTGAAATGCCAGAATAGCCTGAGCATGACGTGTGTTGCCGCAAAGGCTTTCTGGTGAGTAGTTTATGAAATGTGGGAGTTTCAGAATTCGTGATCGCCTCCTTACCTCGGCGGTGGGTCTGCCATTTTGTCGGTCGTGACTGGTCTGAGCTGATGTGGGGATGCAGCGGTTTGACGGAAGAATACGGCGGCTCACGACTTAATGACGCTAAAAGCACTCCGCCCGTGCGTTGACGCTCTTCACCACCACCACTACATTGCGAAAATCTTATCATTCCCACCACGGGCCCACCCATGTCCCGCAAGTCCGATTCGGGCCCTGAAAAGCTCACCGCAAGCCAACTCAAGTCGCTGCGGTCCCAGATCGACAAGCTCGACATTGCCGTGCTCAAGCTCCTGAACGAACGCGCCGGGATCGCGGCACAAATCGGCAGAGTCAAAAGCGAGGATGGCGGATCCATCTTCAGTGCTGCCCGCGAAGAGGAAGTGCTTGCCAACATCGTGACGTCGAACAAAGGTCCGCTGGGCGAGGTCACGCTCAAGGCCATCTTCCGCGAACTCATCAGCGGCAGCCGAGCACTGCAGCGAGTCCAACGCGTCGCATTCCTTGGGCCGGAGTACAGCTACAGTCACCTCGCCGCCCTGAACCGCTTCGGCGAAGCGGCGGAGTACATGCGCGTCGGCTCGATTTCCGCGGTGTTCGAAGAAGTCAGCCGCAAGCATGTGGACCTCGGCGTGGTGCCGCTGGAGAACAGCACCGACGGCCGCATCGCCGACACGCTGGACATGTTTGTGCGGACGCCCGATCTCAAGATCTGCGCCGAGGTGCGGTTGCTGGTGCATCACAATCTCCTGGCGAACTGCGAGCAGACCGAGATCCGCCGCGTCTACAGCAAGTCTCAGGCTCTGAGTCAATGCCGGCAGTGGCTCAGCAAGAATTTGCCTCACGCCACGCTGCACGAAGTGAGCAGCACCGCGGATGCCGCCCGCTTGGTGCAAGGGGAGCCCTTCAGTGCTGCTGTCGCCAGTCGGCAGGCGGGCGTGCGTTATGGCCTGCGCGTGCTCTTCGAGAAGATCGAAGACAGCACCGGCAACGAGACGCGTTTCGCCGTCATCAGCGACGCCGACAGTGGCCGCACGGGCAAGGACAAGACTGCGGCTCTCTTTCAGGTCCCGCACAGCCCCGGTGCACTCGCGGATGTGCTGCAGATTTTCAAAGCCAACAAAATCAATCTCACCTGGATTGAGAGTTTCCCCTATCGCCAGGCGAAAGGGGGCTATGTTTTCTTCGCTGACTTCGAAGGTCACCGCGAAGATGCGAAGGTCAAGAAGGCACTGACCGCACTGGATAACTACTGCGAATCGATCAGCGTACTCGGCTCGTTCCCGGTGGCGACGCTCGAGGACTGAGCGATGAACCCGCCACCGGTCTGCAAGGCCTTTGTGATCTGCGAGCGTGTCCTGAAGGATGCCACGACTGCTCAAATCAGTGCTGTGAACATCGTTGAGTCACTGCGCCTGACAAGCTTCCCAGGGCAGCTACCGATGGTGCATTGCTTTCTCATGATGACTGAAGGCATCGGCGATTACATCGTCGACTTGCAAGTTCATCGGGTCAGCGATGGCCAGGTTGTCTATGACGAACATGTTGGACTGATCGTTTTCGCCACCCGCCATCAGTTTCGTTATCTCGATGTGGTTGCAAACGGTCTATCGATCGAGCGGCCGGATCGTTATGATTTCGTCATGTTGGCCAACGGCCAGGAAATTCAGCGTCAGACGCTGACAATCACATGAGGGCGTCGCCATGAAAAAGAAAAAATGGAGAATCCTGCGGGATCGGCACGGGAAAGTCATCGGCAGGATCGACGCCGACGCGCACAATCCGTCGGCTCGCACGGAGACGCACAATGGATACACGATTCTAATCTCGGAAGTCGGTCCACTGGCCGCCCACAATCTGAACAAGAAACCAAAGCCGAATTCATGATCCTCGTTATCCGGCCTGAAGCCACTCTCGAACAGATCGAGCACGTCATTGACCGCGTCAAGGAGCTGGGCTTCACGCCGCACGTCAGTCGTGGCGAAACGCGCACCATCATCGGCATCATCGGCGATGAGACCAAGCCTGGCACCGAAAACTTCTCCGCCCTGCCCGGCGTTGAGAACGTGCTCGCCATCCAGAAAGCGTTCAAGCTCGCCAGTCGCGAGTTTCACAAGGCGGACTCCATCGTCTTTGTCGGCAAGGTCCGCATCGGCGGCGGCAGCCTCGCCATGATTGCCGGACCCTGTGCGGTCGAAGACGAAGAGACCATGGACACCGTGACGAAATACGTCAAAGCGGGCGGTGCCAACATCCTCCGAGGCGGTGCCTTCAAACCTCGCACCAGCCCCTACGCGTTTCAGGGCAAAGGCGAGGAAGGCCTCAAGCTCCTCCGCGACATGGGCCAGAAGTACGACATGCCCATCGTCACCGAAGTCATGGACCCGCGCCACGTCGAACTGGTCTGCCGCTATGCTGATATGCTTCAGGTCGGTGCCCGCAACATGCAGAACTTCGATCTGCTGAAAGAAATCGGCAAGACAAAGACTCCCGTGCTGCTCAAGCGCGGCATGAGTGCCACGGTCAAGGATCTGCTGATGAGCGCGGAGTATATCTTGAGCGAAGGCAACACCAGCGTTGTGCTCTGCGAGCGTGGCGTGCGATCCTTCGAAGACAGCACACGCAACATGCTCGATTTGAGTGCGGTGCCGAATGTGAAGGGCCAGAGCCATCTGCCGATCATAGTTGATCCGAGTCATGCCACGGGCCGCCCCGATCTCATCCCGAGCATGTGCCGGGCGAGTGTCGCCGCGGGGGCCGATGGCGTGCATGTCGAAGTGCACAGTTGCCCGGAAAAAGCCTGGAGCGATGGCCCGCAAGCCCTGCGGCCGCACCAGTTCCTCGATCTGATGGGCGACCTGCGCCGCCTGGCCGAGGCCCTCGGCCGCCACTTCTGGACCACGCACGAGAACTGAGCCATGAGCGCCAAACTGCCAATGGTCTACCTCGCCCGCCACGGCGAAACCGCCTGGACTCTCAGCGGTCAGCACACCGGGCTCACTGATCTTCCGCTCACGCCCAACGGTGAGCGCAACGCCAAACAACTCGGCGAGCGTCTGAAAGCGATCACGTTCGCCAAAGTCTTCGCCAGTCCCCTGCAGCGGGCCTCCCGCAGTTGTGCCATCGCTGGCTACGACGCTGCTGAGATCGACCCCGACCTCGTCGAGTGGGACTACGGCGATTACGAAGGACTCAAGACTGCGGAGATCGTCGCGAAGAACCCTGGTTGGAACCTCTTCAACGACGGCGTGCCAAACGGCGAAACTGTCCGTGAAGCCAGCGACCGCGTCGATCGCGTTATCGCACGACTGCGGGCCATCAACGACACGGTGCTCCTCTTCTCCAGTGGCCACACCCTCCGCACACTCGCCGCCCGCTGGATCGGTCTCCCCGCGAGTGGCGGTCAGCTACTCGCCCTCGGCACCGCGAGCCTCAGCATTCTCGGCTACGACCACAACCTGAGCGAACCCGTGATCAAGCTCTGGAACGACCAGAGCCACATCGCAGCATCGTAGGCAGCGATTCGCAGGTCTGATACTCTGAAAGCACATTGCGAGACCCTCTTGTGCTGCTGCTGTTTCTCTCCCTGCCTCTGACTGCCGCGGAGCCGGTGTCGTATGGTCGCGAAGTGCGGCCGATCCTGTCGGAAAACTGCTTCTTCTGCCACGGCCAGGATCCGAACAAACGCAAGGCGGACCTGCGGTTCGACACCGCGGCGGGGCAGAAGGAATCGGGATCGATCGTGCCCGGACAGCCGGGGGCGAGCGAACTCGTGCGGCGGATTCTGGCCCGCGACACGGAGCAGATGCCGCCGGCGAAATCCAATCGAAAACTGAACGCCGAACAGATTGCAACGCTCAAACGCTGGATTGCTGAGGGTGCCAAGTTCGAGGAGCACTGGGCATACGTCGCGCCCGTTCGGCCAGCGGTCCCGAATAATGCGAAGCATCCGATCGATGGTTTCATCCGCGCGAAGCTCGGTGCGTTGAAGCCGTCGCCGGCCGCGGAGAAAGTGACGCTGATCCGCCGTGTGACGCTCGATCTGACAGGGTTGCCGCCGACGATTGAGGAGGTTGATGCGTTTGTGGCAGACAACTCGCCGCAAGCCTATGATACGCTGTTGGATCGGCTATTCGCGAGCACGCACTACGGCGAACGGATGGCATTGCCCTGGCTCGATGCAGCCCGCTACGCCGACAGCAACGGATTCCAGCAGGATGGCGACACGTTTCAATGGGTGTGGCGCGATTGGGTAGTGCGGGCTCTGAACGCGAACATGCCGTTCGATCAGTTCACGATCGAGCAACTCGCCGGAGACTTGCTGCCGAACGCCACGCTGCAGCAGAAGATCGCGACGGGCTTCAACCGCAATCACCTCGTGAACGGCGAAGGCGGCGCGATTGCCGAGGAGCAGCGGTTCAACATTCTCTTCGACCGCGTCGATGTCACAGCGACCAATTGGCTCGGCCTAACCATGGCTTGCTCGCAGTGCCACGACCACAAATACGATCCCATCACGCAGAAAGATTATTACTCGCTGCTCGCGGCGTTCAACAATGTGAGCGAGACCGGCGGGGCAGGGCGGCAGTCGTCGGTGAAGCGAGTATCGCCGCCGTTTGTTGATGCCTCGAGTGCGGAGCAGAAAGCGCACGCGGCGTCGCTGGAGAAAGTCGTCACGAGCCTGCAGGCGGCACTCGCCGAGAAGCGGAAACTGGCCGTGTCGCTCGATCAAGCCAAATTCGAGGTGAAAGAAGCCGCGCTCATTACACTCATCAAAGTCGCTGAGGCGGAGGCGAAGGCCTATCGTGCCGACGTGATGCCGAAGGTGATGGTGATGGCGGACGACAAGACGCGAGTGAGCCACATCCTCGATCGCGGCGAGTATCTCAAAAAGCGTGAGGTGGTGAGCTTCGCGGTGCCGGAGTTTCTGCCGCCGCTGCCGAAGGGGGCACCAAAGAATCGACTCGGCCTCGCGCAGTGGCTGGTGAGTGCAGAGCATCCGCTCACGAGTCGTGTGGCGGTCAACCGGGCCTGGCAGACGTTTTTCGGCACCGGGCTCGTCAAGACCAGCGAAGACTTCGGCGTGCAGAGCACACCACCGACGCACCGCGAACTGCTCGACTGGCTTGCGGTCGAATTCCGCGAAAGCGGCTGGAACGTCAAAAAGCTCCATCGGCTCATCGTCAGTAGCGACACCTACAAACAGTCGTCGCGGGTGACGGAGGAGCATCGCAACCTCGACCCTGAGAACAGGTTCTACGCCCGGTTCCCGCGAGTGCGGCTCCCGGCCATGACGCTTCGCGACCTTGCTCTGCATGCCAGCGGGTTGCTCGACGACCGCCTGGGTGGCAAGCCAGTCTACCCCTACCAGCCCGCTGGTATCTGGGACACACTCGCGATTACCAAGGAGCGCGACTTCACGTATCCCAAGTCCACGGGTGCGGATCTCTACCGCCGCAGCTTGTACACGTTCTGGCGACGGACCGTCGCGCCGGCCAACATGTTCGACGCCAGCACACGACAAATCTGCAAAGTGAAGGCGAGCGTGACCAACACGCCATTGCACGCACTGACGACTTTGAATGATCCAACTTGGACCGAGGCTTCACGGGTACTGGCAGCGAAAGCTCTGGTAGAGAAAACGCCGCTGGTGTTTGCGTTCCGTCGAGTGCTGAGCCGGGCTCCGACCGAAAAGGAATTGAAGGTGCTCAACTGGATGTTGGAAGCTCAACGCGGAATCTATCGCAACGACGTTGCGGCAGCCAAGAAGCTGGTGAAAGTCGGAGCCACGCCGCCGGGGAAACACGACCCGGTCGAACTCGCCGCGATGACGAACGTGTGCCTGGCTCTGTTCAATCTGGACGAAGCACTGACCCGCGAGTGAGGACTTGGGGATGCAAGACTATCTGCATGAAAACGCCGCCCGGGTGACTCGCCGGCAACTCTTCGGCACCGCCGCCAGCGGCCTCGGCGTGACCGCACTCTCCGCACTGATGACAAACGAAGCTCGTGCGGAACAACCAGGCCAACCGGGGCTTCCACACTTTGCGCCGAAGGCCAAGCGGGCGATCTATCTCTGGCAGGGCGGCGGGCCATCGCACCTCGATCTCTTCGATCGTAAGACCACCCTCGAGAAGCACGCACTCGAAGATCTGCCGGAGAGTGTCCGCGGCACGACGCGGCTCAGCACCATGACCGCGGGCTACAAGAAATGGCCCATGGTCCCGGCAATCAAGCCATTCAAGAAGTGCGGCCAGAGCGGGCTCGAAATCAGCACGCTGCTGCCGTTCACCGGCGAAATCGCCGACGAACTCTGCGTCGTGCGATCGATGCACACCGAGGCGGTCAACCACGCACCTGGCGTTACGTTTTTCCTCACTGGTGCTCAGGTGCCGGGGCGTCCATCGCTGGGAGCGTGGCTGAGCTACGGGCTCGGCAGTGTAGCCGAGGATCTGCCCGCGTTTGTGGTGATGACCTCATCCGACAAAGGCCGCACCTGCGGGCAACTCTTCTTCGACTACTATTGGGGCAGCGGCTTCCTGCCCGGCAAGCATCAGGGCACGCGCTTCCGCGGTAGCGGCGACCCGGTGGCGTATCTCAGCAACCCCGACGGCGTCAGCCGCGAGTCGCGTCGCAAGCTACTCGACGGCCTCCAGGAACTGAACCGCCAGCACCTTGCGGACTATGGCGACCCCGAGACCGACACCCGTATCGCACAGTATGAAATGGCGTTCAAGATGCAGACCAGCGTGCCGGGGCTGCTCGATTTCAAGGACGAACCGAAGCACGTGCTCGACAGCTACGGTCCGCAGGTCCATGAGCCCGGCACTTACGCCCGCCACTGCCTGCTGGCGCGCCGGCTCATTGAGCGCGGCACACGCTACGTGCAACTCATGCACAGCGGCTGGGATCAGCACGGCAATCTCTACACGCAACTCGCCGGGCAGTGCCTCGACACTGACCAGCCCTCGGCGGCGCTCGTGAAAGATCTCAAGCGGCTCGGTCTGCTCGACGACACTCTCGTGGTTTGGGGTGGCGAGTTTGGGCGGACTCCATTCGGGCAGGGACCGGCTGAGAAGCCGAACGGTCGCGATCACTTCGGGCGAGCCTTCAGCCTCTGGATGGCCGGCGGCGGCGTGAAGCGTGGTCACGTCCACGGCGAGACCGACGAGTTCGCCTGGAACATCGTCAAAGACCCCGTCCACGTCCACGATCACCAGGCCACGCTGCTGCACCTCATGGGCATCGATCATAAGAAGCTCACGTTCAAGTATCAGGGCCGCCAGTTCCGTCTCACTGACGTGCATGGCGATGTGGTCAAAGGCGTGCTCGCGTGACGGCGCTGGACTGGCTGCTGACGCAGATGAACCGCACGCGGGCCAAAAAGCTCCTCGCCAGCGGCCGCGTGCATGTGAACGGCGTCAGCATCACACGACATGATCACGTGGTCAATGAAACCGATCGCGTCACGATTGTAGCGGTGAAGCCAACGGCTTCACTGACGATCCTCTACCAAGACGACCACATCATCGCAATCGACAAACCCGCAGGGTTATTGAGTGTCGCAACCGACAGCGAGAAACTCGACACCGCGTTCGTGCGGCTGGCCGCGATGCTCCCGCAGCGGCCGTTCGTGGTCCACCGCCTCGACCGCGAGACCAGCGGCGTGCTGCTGTTTGCAAAGACGGCACAGGTGCGCGACCAACTCCAGACCGAGTGGCCCATGGTTCGCAAAGAATACCTGGCGGCTGTGGACGGGCCTGAGGTATCGGGCTGCATCGAGTGCTTCCTACGCGAGGAGCGCGACTTGCGTGTCTCGTGGAGCGCGGAGTACCGCCCCGGTTCAAAACGCGCAATATCGCAAGTATGGGTTGAACGCCCCGGCATCGTCCGCGTTGAGATCAAGACGGGCCGGAAGCATCAGGTGCGTGTGCATCTCGCCGTCCTGGGTAGCCCGATCATCGGGGATGTGGTTTACGGTGGGCGACCGGCCGAACGCATGATGCTGCATTCCTGGCGGCTGACGCTGACGGTTCCGCGGCCGGTGGTGATCGAATCACCGGCTCCATTCTGACGCTGGCCTCGCTCCCCTTCGCAAAGCCTACGGGTCGCAGCTAAACTTGGAACATGGATTACGACGTCATCGTGATTGGGGCGGGTGC
>JBGSSZ010000265.1:0-1702 GCA_041736785.1 Limnoglobus sp. | reverse complement strand
GGCACCGTCCGCACGATCAACTACAATCAACGCGGCACCAACAACTACGCCCGCATGATGTACCCCAGCGACGGTCAGGTCATCAACTTCGACTGATCGACTCTCAAAGCATGAACCATGCGGCCGGGCACCCCAAGCGGGTGCCCGGTTTTTTTCATCACTGAATGTCGAGCCCTCAGATGAGATTGTTTCTTATAAAATTGTGAGAGATCTCCAGTCGTTTCTTGCCCCGGTCCGTCGGACAGTTAGAATTTAGTCAGCCGATGGGAGTTGGTTGCCGGTGACATTACTCATTTCTGTCTTCAAACCGGCGGCTCCAGTCTCGGCTTACCCTTTTGGAGAGTCTTCCATGAAGCACATGCGTGCACGTCAGGGTTTTACCCTGATCGAACTCCTGGTCGTGATCGCGATCATCGCGATCCTCATCGGCCTGCTGCTGCCGGCCGTGCAGAAGGTGCGTGAAGCGGCGGCCCGCTCCAGCTCAACGAACAACCTGAAGCAGATCGGCTTGGGCTTCCAGACCCACAACGATGACTTCAACGCACTGCCCTTCAACGGTGGCTTCAACGGAGCCGGCGTTCCGGCTACCTCCACGACGGCCACGCCAAACAACTTCGGCTGGCACCACCCGAGCGTCGCCAACAGCGGCACTTGGGCCACCCAGATCCTCCCCTACATGGAGCAGGATCCCCTCTATCGCAACTGCGTGATCACTGCCACCAGCACCACGGCTCTGCCGATCTTCCTGAACAGCGCTGCCAACAATCAGTTCTGGCAGGTGACCGTAAAGAATTACAATTGCCCCGGTCGCGGTCGTTCCGGTTTCAAGTCCGCTGGTAACTACCGCGGCGTGGTCACCGACTACGCCATCAACTGGTTCGTGAACGCTGAACCGACCAGCTACAACGCTTATGGCTTTGCCAACGGTGCCCTGAACGCCGGAAGCAACGGCGACTGGGCCGCTCCCCAAAACAAGAAGACTGTCCAAGGCATTCAGGATGGCTCGTCAAACACCATCCTCGCTGGCGGCAAGGCTCTCCCGCCGAACCGCGCCAGCGATAATGACGCCTCCGCGGGCGATGAAGGCATCTTCTCTCCCGGCAACTGGCAGCCCACGACCGGCACGGTCAAGCCGCTGACCAGCACCGGCACCGCTCGCGGTCACAACGTCTCCACGAACCCGCCGAGCTCGGCACAAACCAACCCCGGCACCACGAATACCGTCGGCTATCCCTGGATGTTCCGCGACAGCGAATTGACCGGCACCACTGCCAATCCGCGCTGGACCGAAAGCTTCGGCGGCCCGTTCAGCGGCGGCGTTCTGTTCATGTTCGGCGACGGCACTGTCCGCACCATCAACTACAATCAGCGTGGCACCAACAACTTCGCCCGCATGATGTACCCGAGCGACGGTCAGGTCATCAACTTCGACTGATCGACTCTCACAGCGTGAACCATGCGGCCGGGCACCCCAAGCGGGTGCCCGGTTTTTTTGTGTGCTCATGCCGCGCGGCGGATGTCGGCGTAGTCCCACATCTGCTCGGCGGACCACGCGGCGACAGTTGCCCAGTTGCGCGGATCGCCAGGCACGATGCGGCCAATGAGTCGACCACCCGTCGCGCCCGTGAGGTGAGGCAGATTCCCAGTCACGCCATCGAGCGTCAGTGCCGCCAGCAGTGCGGCCGCGGCAGCGCGTCGCGCC
>JBGSSZ010000263.1:0-17513 GCA_041736785.1 Limnoglobus sp. | reverse complement strand
CCGCGGCATTGGTCGCCGTGTGGCGGAGCGGATCGCCGGGCTGGGAGCCCGGACCGCCATTGCCGCACGGAGCCGGGACGAACTCGAAAATCTGGCCGAAAAAATACGCAAGGCCGGTGGCGAGGTCGCGATCTTCCCGTGTGACCTCACCGATCCGGTGAGCCGAAAGAAGCTCATCGACGACGTGGTGGCCCAGTACGGCGGGCTCGATCTGCTCGCCAACTGTGCCGGCGTCTGCAGCTTCGGCGAGTTCAGCACCAGCAGCGAGGAGATTAACCGGCAGGTGATGGAGATCAACTTCTTCGCCCCTGCGGAACTGACCCGGCTCGCGGTGCCGCACCTGACGCGGAGTGCTCAAGCCGGCTACCGCCCGGCCGTGCTGAACCTCGCCAGCATCTGCGGCCGCTGGGGTATTCCCAGCATGAGCGAACACTGCGGCAGCAAGCATGCGTTTGTCGGGCTGACGGAAGCTCTCCGCGGCGAAATGGCCCGCTTTGGCATCGATGTGCTGCTGGTGCTTCCCGGCGTGGTGCGGAGCGACGACCTGAATCGCCACCTGCTGCGGAACGAGGGCGAGATTTATCTCGACTTCGAAGGGGCGCAGAAATCGGAGGACGTGGCCGACAGCGTGATCCGCAGCATCACACGCAACCGCACGGAAGCGGCGAGCGGCTTTGTGAGTTGGTGGGTCTGGTTCGGCAAGCGGGCCTTCCCCCGCGGCGTGCGGATGGTGATGCAGCGGAAGGTGCGGAAGTTCGCGGCGAGGAATCGATGATCACGGTGGAAGAGAATGACTCTGGTGGCCAGACAGTGACCCTCACATCTGAGGATTCGCTTGACCACGTTCCCGTATCTCATCAGTTCATGCTGACTAAACAAGTGCGACAAGTATTCCCTCGTGTGCAGAGTTACTTTCAGTCAATGTCGAGCGAAGCTCCCGTTCCAAGCATGAAACAATGGGTTAAGTCGCTGATTGACTCTAAAAAGTGGGAACTCCAACTCCATACGGGGTGGAGCAAAGATCACTACGCCGCCTACTATTATTTGAATTGTGAAGCTTCGCGCTCCGCATGCTTTGCTGTCGACGCGTCTAAAGACGAATACCGCTGTGACGACGCACCCAAAACTCTCAAAAGCGCTTTTAAGTTTGCGTCAGAAATCAGTTGGGGAGGTTTTGGCTATCCCGGTTCTGCGTTTTATCCCCTTCAGTTCAGGATGAACGTGAACACCAAACTCGAGCGTGGACCCAAGATAAATTTGGAAAGAGCCTATCTTTGGGGCGAATGGCAAGCCGACTTTCTCTACGCGACAGACGACGATCAGACGGGCTGGTACTCGGATTTTGAATGTCACCCCATTGGCTCGACTGCTGATGGCTTGGAATGGTACTTCGGCAGACTGTTAATCGATGAATCACCGTTAGGCCCTGATGGAGGTTGATTGTTAATGTGCGGCATCGCAGGGATGATCGATCTTGATGGCCGGCGGGCGGCTCCGCACGGGGTGGTCGCGCGCATGGCCGCGGCGATCATTCACCGCGGGCCGGATGAAGATGGCGAACTCGCTGAGCCAGGATTGCACCTCGCCAATCGGCGTTTATCCATCGTGGGCCTCGCCGATGGCCGACAACCCATCAGCAACGAAGACGGCACGGTCTGGACCGTCCTCAATGGCGAGTTCTTCGACTATCCCGAGACCAAAGCCAAGCTCGAAGCTCTGGGGCATCGCTTCAAAACGCACACTGACACCGAACTGGTGCCGCATCTCTGGGAAGAGTACGGACCCAAACTCGTCGATCATCTGACCGGGCAGTATGCGATCTGCGTCTGGGACAGCCGGACTCATGAATTCTTACTCGTCCGCGACCGCAGCGGTATTTGTCCACTGCACTTCGCCACCATCAAGCACGATGGCAATGAATGGTTATTATTCTGCAGTGAGATGAAAGGACTATTGGCTTCGGGACTGATCGACGCGAAGGCGGACCTTACTGGTATCAATCATATTTTCACTTTCTTCGGTCAGCCGGGGCCATCGACGGTCTTTCAGGGGATCAGCACGCTGCTCGCGGGCCGATATTTGCATTTGAAGCCAGGGCAGCATCCCACGTCGGAACAATTGAAGCAGCGAATCTACTGGCAGATTGAATACCCCAAACAGGGCGAGGAAGACTACGGCGACGACAAAACTGTCGACCGGTATGAGGAACTCCTCGTCGCCGCAGTCAATCGTCGACTGCGGGCGGACGTGCCGGTCGTGTCCTATCTGAGTGGTGGCGTCGACTCGTCCCTCATCGTGGCCATGGCGAACAAAGCACTCGGCCGGCCGATCCCTACCTTTACCATCAGCGTCAAAGCCGATGGCATGGATGAGGAATCCGAAGCCCTGGGTGTAGCGAAGTCGCTCGGCTGCGAACCGTTCGTCATGAATTGCACGCATGATGACCTCCGCCGAGGTTATCCGGAGCTCATCCGTGCTGCCGAGTTTCCAGTCATGGATACTTCGTGCCTGGCGCTGATGAACCTGGCCAAGGATGTGCATGCCCGCGGGTATAAGGTTGCACTCACCGGCGAAGGGCCTGACGAGTGGCTCGGCGGATATCCCTGGTTCAAGCTGCACAAAGGGCTCAACACCTTTGGCAATGAAATTGGCTACCAGCTTCGTCGTGCGTTTCTGCGCGTCAGCGGTCAGCCACGCTACAGCGACGACGCGATTCGCAAAGCCCACTCGCTCGTCGGCGGGCACAATGGCTGGATGGATGTCTATGGATTGATCTCACTCAGCAAGCTGCGATTCTTCACACAAAACTTGAAAGACCAGCTATTGAGCCAT
Organism: Limnoglobus sp.; assembly: GCA_041736785.1. Classification (GTDB taxonomy): domain Bacteria; phylum Planctomycetota; class Planctomycetia; order Gemmatales; family Gemmataceae; genus JBGSSZ01. The sequence continues at coordinate 14,681 of JBGSSZ010000263.1, read as the reverse complement.
TCCGCTTATGATGATCTCGATCTCAATCCTGATATTGGCACTTGGCATCCGTTTCATCGGCAGATGTATCTCGGCGGTCGCATCATGCTGCCAGGGCATCAACTCGCCTGCAAGGGTGATCGCATTGCGATGCACTCGAGTGTGGAAACCCGCTATGCGTTTCTCGATGAGGAACTGCTCGACTTCACGGCGAAGTTGCATCCGCGCTGGAAGCTCCGAGGCTACCGCAACGACAAGTACATCGAGCGTAAAGTCGCCGAACGCTGGCTGCCCAAAGACGTCGCCTGGCGACGGAAGAAAATGTTCCGCGCTCCGATGGAGAGCTTTCATCAGCAGAAGCAGGGGCAGGGGGCAGGGGGCCAAGCCGACTCGTGGATCGAGCAAGTGCTCTCCAAAGAGAGCATTGAGAAAGCGGGCTATTTCGACTACGAAGCGGTGGCACTGGCGCGGTCGCGGGTGAACGGCATGTGGAAACTGCCGATGCGGACGGGGCTGGAAATGGGCTTGAGCGCCATCACCGCGACGCAACTCTGGCATCATCTGTACATCAGTGGCGATTTATGCGATGTTGCGGCGGTCCCCAGGGCGAGGGCCGCGTGAACTATTCCCTGCAGACGCTGATGTACGAACGCACCCGCTATGCCGCGGGTGTGGGGGCGGTCGCGTTTTCCGCGATGCTCATGGCACTGCAGTTCGGCCTCATGCTGGGACTGTTCACCATCGTCAGTACGCCGATTGACCGCACCGATTCGCGGAATGTCTGGATCGGCTCAAAGGACGTGCAGAGCGTGGACCTCGGGCGACCGATCCCGTTGTCGCACATCGGCCGCATCGGCGAACGCGACGGCGTCGAGCCACCCGAACCCTTCATCGCCATGTTCGGCAGCTTTCAGAAGCCCGACGGCGGCACGGATCTTTGCTTCATGCTCGGCTCGCACCTGGAAGGCAACTCCGCTGGGGCCGCCGACGTGCTGACACCCGCACTGCGGAAAGCCCTGACTGAGCCCTATTCGATCGTCATGGACGAATCCGACATGCAGCGGATGGGGCTCACGGAAGTGAACCAGACGGCGAAAATCAACGGCAAGGAAGTGCGGTTGGTCGGCACCGTGAAGGGCCTGAAGAGTCTGGCCGCCCCGTGGGTGCTCTGCTCAGTGCCCACAGCCCGCGATACTGCGACCGCTCTGCTGCCCGCGGAGAACGTGACCTATCTCCTGGCCCGCTGCGAGAGCGAAGCCCGAGCGGAGAGCCTGGCGAAAGAACTCAAGGCCGAGTACCCGGAGATGACGGCCTACACCGCGAGCCAATTCTCGATCACCTCGCGGTGGTACTGGCTGTTGCGGACCAAAGCCGGTGTGGCGATCGGCTACGCGGCACTGCTCGGTCTGGCGGTGGGAGCCGTCGTGACCGCCCAGACGCTGTACGCCGCGACGATGGCCAGTGCCCGCGAGTTTGCGACGCTCTTCGCCCTCGGGATTCCGCGCTGGCGCGTCTACATCAGCGTGATGATGCAGGCGTTCTGGGTCGGCGTTGTCGGCGTGCTGCTGGCGTATCCCGCCGTGCTGGGTTTGTCGTATGTCGCGGAACTTGCCGGCGCCAAGGTGCTGCTGCGCTGGGAAGTGCTCGCCGGCGCTGCGGGGATCACAATGATGACCGCGCTGTTCGCAGGGCTGATCGCGCTGCGCTCGGTGCGCACCATCGAGCCGATGTCGCTCCTGCGATAACCACTGTGGTGAAGAAAGCTGTATGGTCAATCGCATCCTCACACCGAGCTTGAGATCAGTGCGTCTGATGAAGACCTTTGGCGACGGCGCCACGTCACGCATCGCGCTGAACGAAGTCTCCATCGACCTGATGCCCGGCGAACTCGCTCTGCTCATGGGGCCGTCCGGCAGCGGCAAGAGCACACTGCTCGCGGTCCTCTCCGGGTTGCTGCGGCCCGACGGGGGTCAGGTCATGGCCCGCACCGACGATGGCGAAGTCGATCTGTGGAGTCTGCCTGACAAGAGCCGTGAGCAATACCGCCTCGCCCACACCGGCTTCATCTTCCAGGGCTACAACCTGTTCCCCGCACTGTCGGCGTCGCAGCAGCTGGAGATCGTGCTCCGCTGGGGTGGTGGTGTCCGCGGTGGCAAAGCCCGACGCCAGAGCGAGGAAATGCTCGACCGCCTCGGCCTGTTGAAGATGCGAAAAAAACTGCCGACGCAGCTGTCGGGTGGCGAAAAGCAGCGTGTGGCGATCGGTCGCGCACTCGTGAAGAATCCGCAGTTTCTCTTCTGCGACGAACCCACCAGCGCCCTGGACTGGGAAAACGGGCAACAAGTCATTGGACTACTGCGGGAAGCGGCCCACAGCCGCGGGGCGACGATCTTCGTCGTCTCGCACGATCATCGCATGTTGCCGTTTGTCGATGTATGCTACCATCTGGTCGATGGTGTTCTCGAACGCCAGCCGGTTGTGGCACTCACAGCCGTCGGCTCGGAGGAATGACCATGAAGCGACTACGCATTATTCCTTGGATTCTCGGCATCGCGGTGATCGTCACCACGCTCGCGGGTGCCAATCGTCTGCTCCACCCCACGGATACTGCCGCCAGTGCAGCGCCCGCGGCGCCGGCCGTGGCGACGACCGAAGGGCTCGTCGCCAAGGGCACTGTGCAATCCGATCCGCCGGTCGTGGAGTATTCGCTGCCGGCTCACCTGCCGGCAGGAACCATTGTTGAGGTATTTGTCATCAATGGGCAGTCCGTGAAAGTCGGCGATCCGCTGATCCGCTACGACGACACGCTCCTGCAGAAGGACAAAATTAAAGCCGAGCTAGCGTACAACCTCGCCGTGCAGGATCACAACAGTGCGGTGGCGAAGCTGAATGTCCATGGCACGACCATCGAACTCGCCAAGCTCGCGGTGAAAGATGCGGAGTTGAAGCTTGCACAGGCTCAAGAGGCGCTCGACCTCGCTCACAAGGCGTTCAATCGCGATTTCGACATCCGCATGCCCAACATGAAGCCCGAAGAGAAGACGCCCGAAGCCCGCCAACGCGAGATGAATGAGTACGCACCCTATGTGCTGGCGCGGAATCAACTGGCCAATGCAACGAATCTTGTGGCTAAGAGCAAAATCGATCAGCAGGCGGCGGAGCTGGGTCTGCAGACCCTCAAGGAGATTGTCGGTACCGCAAAGTTTCACGCCGCACTTGTGGACAACGACGTGAAGAAAGCCGAGCAGGCGATCAAGGACTGTACGCTGGTGGCGAAAGCTGAGGGGACCATTGAGCAGGTGACCGCCGCAGTCGGGCAGACGGTACGGGCTCAGCAGCCGCGGCCGCTGCTCTATCTGGTGCCGTCGGGCAAGCGGATTGTCGTGGCGGAGATCGTGCCGGATTTCGCCTACAAGATCGCTGGCCGCATCGGGCAGGTCGTGGAAATCACCGACGACAGCCACACAGCATTCAAGTATTCGGGCAAAGTGAAGCGCGTCAGCGGAGCGTTTCTGCCGAAGGCCAACGGCGTGATGGACCTGACCGGCAAGCCGAACGCAGTGCTGAATGTGGAGATCGAAGTGACCGACGCCTCGCCGTCCGGCATGCCGCCGCTGCGGGTGGGTCAGCCGGTGCGAGTCAGTTTTCCCTGATGCAATCGGGGTCAGATTCTCCCAGACCCTCTTGTGATTCACTCTTCGTCGCTGCACAATGGCAGCGACATGCACATCGACCCCGCGATTGAACTTCTCGATGGCCGTGCTGTTGCGGCAGGGCGTGGGGCGCGTCGCGTGTCTGATGGGCAACTCTCCTTGCCCGATACACTCTCCCCGAGGTTGCCATGAGTCACGCTGTCAGCGATGTGAGGGATATTGCCCTGGTCGGACATCGGGCGTCGGGCAAGACGAGTTTGGCCGACGCCCTTCTCTTCGAAGCCCACGCGGTCGATCGACTGGGTAAAGTCGACGACGGCTCTTCGGTGGCCGACACCGACGAAGACGAAAAACGCCACCACTTCAGCATCGACACCCACGTTCTCCACGCCGAGCATCAAGGCAAGCACCTGAACATTCTCGATGCTCCCGGCTATCCCGATTTCATCGGTGCCGCGATCGAGGCACTCACAGCCGTCGAGACGGCGGTCGTTGTGGTCTCCGGTGTGGAAGGCATCGAGGTCAACACGCGGAAGATGTTCCACGAAGCAGGCCGTCGCGGCTTGAGCCGGGCCATCGTGATCAACAAGCTCGACCATGCCGATTGCGATTTCGCCGGCGTGGTCAGCGCGATCCGCGAGACTTTCGGCAAGAACTGTGTGCTCTTCAACATGCCGAACAACGTCGGCCCCGGGTTCAATAGCGTGATCGATCTCGTGCGCAAGCCGAACGGCGTACCCACCACGCACCCCTACGACCAGAAGCAGGCTCGTACCGACCTCATGGAAGCGGTTGTCGAAGTCGACGAAGCGCTGATGGAAAAATACCTCACCGACGGTGCCATCACCGACGAGGAACTGGAGGCGGCGATCCCCAACTGCATCGCTGCCGGCTACCTGATCCCCATCTTCAGCACCTCCGCCGCGAAGGGTAAGGGTGTCAAGGAACTGCTCGACGGCCTCGGCAAATACGGCCTCAGCCCGGCGGCGTCGCAGGCCCGCCTCGCCAACATCGAAATCGGCGACGACCACCATCACGTCGAGCCCACAGCCGCGTCGGACTTCGTCGGCCTCGTCTTCAAAGTGGTCAACGACAAATACGTGGGCCACCTCAGCTTCATCCGCGTGCTCAGCGGCAAACTCACGCCCAACCACACCATCATCGACGTCAGCAACGGCAAAAGCATTCGCGTGGGGCAACTGCTCATGGTGCAGGGGAAGACGCACGTCCCGGTGACGGAAGCCGGGCCGGGGGACATCATCGCCGTCGCCAAAGTCGATGGCCTGCACGTCGGCGACACGATCGCGTTCCGCAGCGATGTCACGCACCTGCCGGAGGTGAAGTTTCCGTCGCCCATGTTCGGCGTGGCCGTCGAACCGAAGAACCGCGGCGACGAGCAGAAGATCTCGGCTGGCCTGCACAAGATCGCCGAGGAAGATCCCACGGTGAAGATCACGCACGATGCCCAGACCCACGAACTCGTCATCTCCGGCGTCAGCCAGCTTCACCTGGAGATCATCCAGCAACGGCTCAAGCACCGCTACGACGTCGACATTCTCACGCGGGAGCCCAAGGTCCCTTATCGCGAGACGATCCTGCAGAAAGCCGAAGCGACTTACAAGCACAAGAAGCAGTCCGGCGGTCGCGGGCAGTTCGCCGAGGTGCATCTGCGCATTTACCCATTGTCTCGCGAGATTACCAACCAGGAGCAACTCGAGGCTGAGTTCGCCAACAAGAAGACCTTCGAGAAGATGCGGGCCGCTCACTACGATCCCACGATGAACTTCGCCTTCATTGATCACATCGTCGGCGGCAGCATCCCGAACAACTTCCTCCCGGCCTGCGAGAAAGGCTGCAAGGAACTGATGGAGCGTGGCGCTCTCGCGGGGTATCGCATGCAGGATGTGGCCGTGGAGGTGCACTTCGGCAAATACCACGATGTGGATTCAAGCGAAGCAGCGTTCAAGATCGCAGCCCGGCGGGCATTCCAGGCAGCGTTCCTGCTGGCGAGGCCAGTGCTGCTCGAACCGATCGTGCACCTGGAAGTGACCGTGCCGGCACGCTTCACCGGCGCGGTCCTCGGCGACCTGCCCACCAAGCGGGGCCACGTCGAAAATCAGGAAACGCTCCCCGGCGATCAGACGCTGATCCAGGCACGGGCACCGCTCTCCGAAGTCGCACGCTACGCGGCTCAGTTGAACGGCATGACCCAGGGCCAGGGGTCCTACACCATGGAACTCAGCCACTACGAGCAGGTCCCCGCCAGCGTGCAGCAGCAAGTGGTGGCCAAGGCCACGATGAAAGCGGACGACGACGAATAACCGGTTTTCGGTGTTTGGTTTTCGGTTTTCGGAAAGAGGGGGCTCACTGTTCTGACGAACTCCGAGGCATTTCGAAAATGCTCACTGGTCTTGCAAAGGCGATCCAAAAGCAATTGAACAATCTGGCGGACTGACTCCCGGTTTTTCCGAAAACCGAACACCGACAACCGAAAACTCAGAATGAAAGCCGTCTCCAACTTCTTCATCAACGATTGGTACTTCGCCATCCCCATGGTGCTGATGATGCTGATCGCACTGGCCCTCGTGGTCTGGCGCTATCTGCTCAACATGCACGCTAACACCCGACTCGACCGCTTCCTGCCCGAGCTCCAGCAGGCGCTGAAGCAGCAGGGCGTCAAAGGTGCGGTCGGGCTCTGCAAGGAAGAACGCGGCCTGATCCCGAGCGTGCTCTATGTGGCCGGGCTCGAAGCCAGCGATCAGGGCGTGGCCGCAATGCGGCGATCAATGGCCACAGCAGCCGAGCTCGAAGTGCTCCCCCGACTCAATGCCCTGCTCGCACCGATCCTCGCCATCGCGAAAATCGCCACCATGGTCGGCCTGCTCGGAACCGTCATCAGCATGATCAGCACCTTCAACGCCATCGGCGAAGCCAGTGCCAGCGGCAGTGCGTCGAACGTCGCCGGGCAGGCAGGTGCGATTGGTCTGGCCCTTTTCGCCACGGCCCTCGGCCTGATGACGGCGATCCCACTCGTGTTTATGCATGTGATGTTCAAGGACTGGATTCACCGCTTCGAGACGAAAATGAAAGGTGCGGCCCAGAAGCTGATCATCCTCGTTCAGAACGCGAAGACCGCATAGTATGGCTCGCCATTTCGATGTCTGGGTCCACTCGTCGAACACCATCTACAAAGCGGTGCCGTTCAACGTCGTGACCGATTGGGCACAGCAGGGCCGGCTTGCGGGCAGTGACAAGCTGCGCACCGCCGGCCGCGAAGAGGAGTGGACGCTCGTCGCCGACGACCCGATCATCAGCGATTTTCTCTTCGTGAAGCCTCAGGCCGGTGCCCCTGCGGAGCCGAGTGCCGCTTTAGCCCTCGCATCGATGGATGTCGCCTGGGAGAAGCCGCACGACGACGAGGACGACGATGTCGATATGATCCCGCTGATCGACATCAGTCTGGTGCTGCTGATCTTTTTTATGATGACGTCCGCAGTGACGGCTCTGTCGCCGATCGACGTTCCGCAGATGAAGCACGCCTTCGACACCGAAGCCGCCAAGGGTGCGATCACCATCACGATCGACAAGCGTGCGAATGGCGACCCCACCTGGTCCCTGCGGCTGGGCGACAAAAGCCCCGAGGCGGGCGACTCCGATCTCGATTCGCTTCCTGCACTGTTGAGTCGGCTCGACGAACGGCTTGGCCAATATCGCGATCCGCCCGAGGTGCGCATCGCTTGCCATCGCGAACTACCCAGCGAGCGGATGCACGATCTGGTGCAGGAACTGCAGACCCGCAAAACCGCCGGGCGAGTCGGTGTCTATCGCGCTGAAGTGAACGAACGCAAGTGAGTCAGCACGCAGTCAATCGCTTGACCACCATCGTCGCATAGCAACCGCGGGGCAGATCGAACCGCAGCACGGCTTTCGACTTTCCTGCGTGCATGTCATCCGCAGCCGATTCGATGGCGAGCCCGCTGGGCCGCAGACAGGCTGCCCGCTCACCGCGGGAGAAGTACGGCTTCTGCATGCCGGAAATCCGCATGCGGTCAAGCGTGATCCCGTCGGCGACGAGCACGGAATCAATCAATGTCCGCGTCGCCTCGTCGGGCTTGAGCCGGGCCGAGGGGAGCGGCAGGTGCAGCGACTCCCACGCCAAAGGGATCCGCGGCGCGGGGAACGATCCCAGCTTCAAGTCGAGCGTGGCAAGGTCGGTCGCATTGGCGGTCAGCCAGTCGGCGAGCATGCGATTCCAGACATGGCTCTGATACGCCGACAGATAGAGGCCGCTGAGTTCGGGCCGCAGACGGGCCACCGCGCCTTTGTAGTCGCCGGGCCGCTGACAGAGAAAATCAACCAGACTGCGAGCGTGGCTGCGCTCGAGCCGCGACTTGCACAGCGGCCAGTCACCCCAGTGCCGGTTCAGCGTAGCCTTCTCGTGCTTGGTCTCCGCGCGGTCGTATTCATACGGTGCGGCCAACGCGAGCTTGAGCGCCTCCTCAAAGCGACCGTGGATCATCTCGAGCGCGATGAATGTGCCGCCACGCTCCACGGAGCCGAAGCGCTGGTCGTCGAAATAATTCGGGACACCGCACGCGGCAATCTCCTTTGCCGCGGCTTCCAAGGCTCCAGGATCATCGAGTGCTCGTAGCGTCAGTGTGAAACGGTTGGCCCGGATCGCCTGCGAGGAATAGGGCTCCCGCACGCGGCCGAGATACGTAACCACGATCCCGTCCTGCTGCAGGTTTCGCTCGGGGCCGCGGTAGATGCTGAGGTACTGTGTGGTGACGGCGTGCCGGTCCTTGAGGCCACCGTAGGCCATGCGGTCGTGATGGACATCCCAGCGGCGACGGATCGTGGCCAGTGCGTCGGGCGTGGTCCAGCCGGTCTTTTCGAGCTTGTACAGCGCGAAGTTGCCACCGTCGGGCACGACGTCGGTGAGTTCTTCGACGATGAAGTCCGTAGGGGATTGCTTGACTTTCATGGCCGCGGCTGCTCAGTCCATCCAGCTAAATGGATACTTCGGATCATCGTACGCCATGCCACTGGTGGCGACATGCAGCGGGCGGAAGGTGTCGATCATCACGGCGAGTTCGTCGGTGCGGGTCACTTTGTTGCTTGCGACGATGGTGCCGGGGTGCGGGCCGTGGGGGATGCCGTGCGGGTGCAGGGTGAAGCTGCCGAGATCGACGCCGCGGCGACTGCCGAAATTGCCACGCACATAGTACAGCACCTCGTCGCTCTCGATGTTGCTGTGCGCATAGGGCACTTTGATCGCGTCGGGATGGTAGTCGAGCATCCGCGGAGCGAAGGTGCAGCAGACGAAGCCATCGGTCTCGAACGTCTGATGAATCGGCGGCGGTTGGTGGATCTGCCCGGTGATCGGCTCGAAATCATCGGCATTGAACGTGTACGGATAGACGAGCCCGTCCCAGCCCACGACGTCGAACGGGTGATGTGCGAGCACGTAGCGGGAGAGCTTGCCGCCGTCCTTGATGAGCACGGGCGTGTCGGTCTCGGCGTTCTCAGTGTTGAGCTCGGTTGGGCCGTGAAGGTCGCGCTCGCAGAAGGGAGCACCGAGCCGGAACTGACCGTCGGGATTGAGATATCGCTTGGGGAAATCGACGCTGCCGCGGCTCTCAACCACGAGCAGGTCTGGCTGCTCACCCGCCGCGAAGTCAAGGCGGTAGGTGGTGCATCGCGGGATGACGATGTAGTCGCACGGCTTGAAGGGCAGCACGCCGAAGTGCGTGTGCAGATGTCCTTCGCCGCGGTGGACGAACACGATCTCATCGCAGATGGCGTTGCGATAGAGCTCGCCTTGCGGCTCCGCTGGGCGGCAGCGATAGAGCGTGCAGTCGCTGTTGGTGAACATCGCGATGCGGCCGCGCACGGGATCGCCGGCGACGGGCATGTCTTTGGTGCGCAGATGGTGGTGACGCAGCACTGGTTGTTCTGCGGCGACGACATCCCAGCCGCCCGCAGGCTCGATGTGTTTCACACGCGTCGGCGGCCGCAGGTGGTACACGATCGAGTACGCCCGGCTGAATCCCTGCGTGGTGATGACTTCTTCGTAGAAGAGTCCTTCGTTTTGGAAGCCCGGCGTCGTGCGATTCGCTGTGTGCCGCTTGGGCGGGATCGTGCCGAATTTCAGATACCGGGGCATAGTTTGACTCCACAACCACTGGCGGTGTTCCAAGTTCGTGGGACGGGGTCATTCGAACATCTCGTTCACCGGACATTCGAACCCCGGCAACTCAGGAAAGTCCTTCATCAACTGCATCCCGGAATACATGATGGGTTCAGTATCTTTGCGATAAATCGTGAGTGTTTTCTGGCGCGGATCGACAATCCAGACCATGGGTGTCCCACAATCCAAGTATTCTTCGATCATTTCATCGATTTGAATTTTTTTGTCGTAAGGCGACAGCACTTCGGCTGCGATCAGGGGAGGGCCATCAATGAAGCTGGATTTCCCTGTCGTTTGTAGCTCCTGTTCGGGGTATGAGAGCGCGACGTCAACGCCGACATTGGTTTCCGGTTCTTTGCGAATGCGAAAATAGGCCTCGCCACCATAGACACCACCACGCGGCGAAGGCCGCGTCAACAACCAACGCTTCAGATTGAAACCGACACTGATTGTTGTTTTGGCGTGACCCGGATTTCGCTTCGTCACTTTCGCCTCCCGGATCTCTCCACGCCACAACCAGCGGTCGATCTTCCGGTTCGGCGGCATCCGAAACAGCTGTTCACTCGTCATCGGTTCGATCAGCGCAGTTGCCATCGTCGCTCCTCCACGCTCAATTATAGCGTCCCTCGCAGATCCTGCTCGCGCTCGATCGCCTCGAACAACGCCTTGAAATTGCCTTTACCGAAGCTCTTGCTGCCCTCGCGCTGGATGATCTCGAAGAACAGCGTCGGACGGTCCTGCACCGGCTTGGTAAAGATCTGCAGCATGTAGCCCTCATCATCGCGGTCGACGAGGATGCCAAGCTCGGCCAGTTCGCCAATGTCTTCCTTAATCTTGCCGATGCGGTCCGGCAGAGCATCGTAATAGGTCTTCGGCACGCGCAGAAAACTCACGTCGTTGTCCCGAAGCGCGGTCACAGTCTTGACGATGTCGTTGGTGGCCATGGCAATGTGCTGCACGCCAGCACCGCCGTAGAAATCGATGTACTCCTCGATCTGGCTGCGACGGCGGGCCTTGGCGGGTTCGTTGATCGGGAACTTGATCCGCCCGCGGCCGCTCTGCACCACCTTGCTCATCAATGCGGAATACTCGGTGCTGATGTCCTTGTCGTCGAAGCTGACAAGCTGCTCGAAGCCGAGGACTTTGCGGTAGAACTCCACCCATTCATCCATCTTTCCTTCTTCGACGTTGCCGACGATGTGGTCGATGGCGAGCAGGCCGGTGTGCTTGTAGGTGTCCTTGCTGTAGCGGGTGGGGTCGATGGCCTTGAAGCCGGGAGCGAACACGCCCTTGTACTGGTCGCGGTTGACGAAGGTGTGCGTGGTGTCGCCATAGGCGCGGATGGTGGCGAAGTGGTACGTGCCGTGCTCGTCTTCGATGGTGGTGGGTCCGACGACTCCCACACCGCCGCGATAGACCGCGGCATCGTAGGCGGCTTTCACGTCGTCGACCTGCAGGGCGATGTCGGACACGCCGTCGCCGTGCTGGGCGAGCCGCTGCACCTCCGGATGACTCGCCCGCATGGGGCTGACCAGCACAAACGTGATGCCCCCCTGCTGGAGAACATACCCGGCTTCGTGCTTCACTTTGGTCTCGAGGCCGGCGTAAGCGACGACATCGAAGCCGTAGGCGTTGCGGTAGAAGTACGCGCTCTGTCGTGCGTTGCCGACGTAGAACTTCACGTGATCGACTTTACGCAGCGGGATTTCGGGAAGGCTCATGGTGAAACTCAGAGAACGGGGATGTTGAAACGCCGCACAAGGTTTTCAAGTTCGTGCCGCAGAAATGCAAACGACGGTGCCACGAAAAGGTTCACCTGCATCTGCGAGTAGTCGTAGTCCTGGTTGATCACGTCTTCAGTGACGAACGGCCGTCGCGTGACTTCTGGGGAGAAGAGCGAATAGGGGATCTCGCCGGTGCTGGAGAGAATGCCGGCTCCGAACACCTTCACCACGCCGTGCTCTTCGAGCAGGCCGAACTCAATGCTGAACCAACTGAATCGCTTGAGTGCGAGCACCTGTTCGCCGTGCGGTGTGCTGATGGCGGCTTTGCCGATCAGCGTGAGCAGTTCGGCGTAGTCCTGGTTCATCAGTGGCGGCACGTGGCCCAGGCAGTCGTGGATCATGTCGGGTTCGGGCGTGAACTCCGGTTTGTTGCCGTGACGGATGAACTGCGTGCAGGGAAAGCCGCGCTCGGCGATCGGTTCGTAGAAGGTGCGGTACGGCAGCGCGCCCTCGGCCGGCACGAGGTGCATGTTCGTCGTGCGCTCCAGCACTTCGCTGATCGTTGCAAGCTGCGGGATTTCCTTGTCGGTGATGGCCAAGTCCCGCTTGGCTTTCAAGTACATTCCGCAGGCGTATTGTTCGTGCAATTCGTGCAGCTTCGGACTGACTTCGCGCCAGATGCGCGTCTCTTCGGGCGTGTACTCGATGATCGGCGGGCCGAGCTTCTGGAGGCGGGCCTGACGAGTCAGATCGAACAGGTACTTCCGCCGGGCGACGTAGTCGGCGTCGTGCTCGCCGGGATGGCCGGGATCGAGTGTGAGTTCGGTCGTGTCGTCGGGAGTCACCATGGAGTTGGCGTCTATCGCCACGCCGTATTCGACAATTGTCTTCGAGTCCTTCATGCTGCGGGTCCCTTGTGATCTCTCATGAAATTGTATGCATTGAGCCCGGTAATCGCCGTCACGATCCGGATTCGCCCATCGCGATGGCTTCGAAAAACGCCAGCGATTCCGGATTCGCCAATGCGGCGACGTTGCGGACCGGTTGCCCATGGATGGCATTTCGCACGGCGATCTCAGAGGTTTTGCCGCTGATCGTCCGCGGGAAATCAGGTGCGGCAATGATGCGGCTCGGCACATGCCGCGGTGAACAGTGTGTCCGCAACCGCTGCTTGATCGCCGTCACCAGTTCCGGCGTCAGGTTGGCCTCACCCTTCAACTTTAGAAAGAGTGCAATCGATTCATCGCCGTCGCGGCGAAGAGCCACTGCGAGTGCCTCGGCCACCTCGGGGAATGCTTCCACCTGACTGTAGATTTCCGCCGTGCCGATCCGCACACCGCCGGGATTGAGCGTGGCATCGCTGCGGCCGTGAGTGATCAGCCCGCCACTGGTCGTCTCTTCGGCCCAATCGCCGTGACACCAGACGCCCTCGAATCGCTCGAAATACGCAGCCTGATATTTGACACCATCGGGATCATTCCAAAACGCCACCGGCATCGACGGGAACGGCGACGTGCAGACCAGTTCGCCCGGCTCGCCGATGAGTGCCTGCCCCGCGTCGTCGTAGACGCGCACATCCATGCCGAGCCCCTTCACCTGCAACTCGCTTTTCCGTACAGGCAGCGTCGGACAACCGAGTGCGAAGCACGAAATAATGTCAGTCCCACCCGAGATTGACGCCAGTTGAACATCGGTTTTCACATCGTGATAGATGTAGTCGAAGCTCTCCGGCAGCAGCGGCGAACCGGTGGACATCACCACCCGCAATGGCGTGAGATCGAATTGTTCGCGCGGCTTCACGCCCGCTTTCTCGATCGCGGAGTAGTACTTCGCGCTCGCGCCGAAATGCGTGATGCCGGCTTCGGCCGCGAGCGTCCACAGCGCATCGTTCGCCGGATGCAGCGGCGAGCCGTCATAGAGCACAAGCGTCGCATGGGAGGCGAGGCCGCTGACGAGCCAATTCCACATCATCCAGCCGGTCGTCGTGTAGTAGAAGAGCCGGTCACCGGGCTTGAGATCGCTATGGAGTTGATGTTCCTTCAGATGCTGCAGCAAGGTGCCGCCTGCACCGTGGACGATGCACTTGGGTGCGCCGGTCGTGCCGGAGGAATAGAGAATCGCCAGCGGCTGAGCGAACGGCAAGCGATCGAAGGTGAATGCACCCGCGTCGCGCTTGGCAATCTGATCGAACTCCGGACCCACCATAACGAGCCGTTTGACGCCGGGCAGCCGCGGCTGCAGCGCCTTCACCTTCGCGGCGACATCGACAGTTTTGCCAGCGTAGACTGCTTGCGGGATGGCGATCAGAATCGCGGGCTCGATCTGCTGGAAGCGGTCCGCGATGGCATCGACGCCGAAGTCGGGCGAGCACGACGACCAGATGGCACCGACTGCCGCGGTCGCGAGCATCGCGATCACCGCCTCGGGCACGTTCGGCAGAATCGCAGCCACGCGATCCCCGACGCCGACCCCCTCGGCTCGCAGCCAATTCGCAAAGGCCGTCACCTGCTGAGTGAGTTCGCGACGGCTGATGCTGCGTGTGTGCCCACACTCGCTGCGGAAGCGGATCGCAATCTTGTCGTCGTCTTCGCCGGGGCGGAGGAGATTCTCGGCGAAATTGAGTCGGGCGTCGGGGAACCACTTTGCCGCCCGGAACTGCGGTCCTTTGCGATACGCCGTGGCACCCGGTTCGCCGATCACATTCGCAAACTGCCAGACCGCGTGCCAGAATTCGCCGCGAGATTCGATGCTCCAGCGGTGGAGTTGCTCGTACGGCAGCTTGGAGAACCGCGACAGATTCGCCTGGGCGATCGCGTCCGGGCTCGGCTTCCAGAGAATCGGATTCATGCGTCACCGGGAGAGTCGGGATGCAAGGAAAGGATACGATAATCGCATGAGATGGATCGGCCTGATTCTGACCCTCGCCGGCTGCCAGCCGACGGCGTCCCGCGTTGTGCTCTACTCCGCACAGGATCGCGAATTCGCCCTGTCGCTCTTCGCCGATTTCCAAGCCGAGAGCCGGCTCGCGATCACCAGCAAGTTCGACACGGAAGCGAACAAGTCCGTCGGCCTCTACCAGGAGATCGTTCAGGACAAAAATCGGCCGCGCGTCGATGTCTTCTGGAATAACGAGAT
>JBGSSZ010000254.1:0-2171 GCA_041736785.1 Limnoglobus sp. | reverse complement strand
TGCGAACGGCAGCGCCGCCGCCGCCTGGGGTGTGATGGGTCAGCACATCTTCCTGCTGGACAAGACCGGGAAGATCGACAGCAAAAACGCCAGCGTCGCGACGATGGGCGATGACCTCGAGCGACTGGTGAAGTGATCACGACGAGGCACGATCACAACGAGGCACGACCGTAAGGGAGTGAGTAAGTCACTCCCTTACGGTCGTGCCTCGTCGAAGTTATTCTGTCAATTCTGGAAACACATCGACCGGCAAGCCCGCGGCTTTCATCGTCTCGCTCAGCTTCTTCACGGCAGCAAAGCGATAGTTCGCCACCTGCTGCTCATTCACACCGACGAAGACCGCCACGTCCTTGTTGGCCCAGCCTTTGACGAAGAGAAGCTCGAGTACTTGGATGCGGGCGTAGTCGCACTTCTGGCGGAAGCCGAGGATCATGTCGCGGAGTCCGCGAGTGATCGCATCCGATTCCAAATCCATCCGCTCCCGGCTGCGAGCCAGACTCGAAGCGGGTCGCTGACGCGTGTCGGTGTGCTTGCCCATCTGCTCGCTGTCGGCCTCGCTGCCCGTAGCGTGCGGGCGGCGGCCCATCTTGCGAAGTTGATCGGTGACTTTGTGCGATGCGATCGTGAAGAGCCAGGTCTGCAGATCGCGTCGGTCGTCGAAATTGGCCAGGCTGTTGAGGAAACCGATGAATGTTTCCTGAACGACATCGTCGGTCGTGGCGTGGTCGCGCAGACGACGCCGGACATACGCACGGAGACGGCCTTCATAACGCTGCACGAGTTCGTGCCACGCCACATCCGCCTGCGGGCCACCGGCTTTGATCTGCTGGACGAGCAGGCGGTCGGAGTCGCTGGTCATAGCGCTAATGATACAACGCTGTTTCGCCCGGCCCAGAGTGCAAGGGCGACCAACCCGGCGGCCACGACCGCGGCGATGGCGAGCCAGTTGGTCAGGTAGCCCTTGCTCCAGGCGTCGATCCGCAGGAATCCGAACGCCGCTACGATGACCGCCAGCAGTACGCCCGCACCTCGGAAACCGTCATTCACGCGATCACCGGCACGCAGTTGCTGGATCTGGCTGACGCTCAATTCGACGTCGAACTCCACCCACGACCGATCCGCGTTGACGTTCTCCTTCTTCCACTTTTCCTGCAAGTCCGCAGTCGGCTGGATCTCGCGGACCGAGCCTTTCTTGATGTACTCGTTGCGGATCTTCGTCAGGCTCGGCTTCGCCATCACGGGCGGATCGAGTTTCTGAAGAGCCCGCATGATCTCAACCTGTGCCACCTGGATCGCATCGCTCAACGCCTTGTCACTCGTGGCCTGCGGCTTGTCGCTGCGAATGCCCGAAATGCGGATCGCCACCGCGTTCTTGGACGCGACCACGACCTTGACGACCGGCTCCGCAGGCGGCACAGGTGGCTGCGGCAGAACAGGCGGAGTCGGCGGCACAGGAGGCACTGGAGGCTCGGGAGTCACGACGACCTGAGCCACCGTCGTGCTCTTCTTCTTCCGCGGACGCGGCTTGTCGTCGCAGCCCACAGCGAACAGTGCCAGCCCGAGAATTGCATAGGTGCGAAGCATGATTATCCCCTCCAGCGCAGGCGCTTGGGCATCGGCGGTGGCGGCGGTGACCACGGGCTCACCCACTGCACAGCGACGGACGCCAGCACCAGCGGTACCACGCCAAAACCCAGATTCACATGCCACGGCCACAGGAACGACAACACCAGGCCCCAGAATCCCGCAGTGATCGGCCACCAGAGGCTGAATCGCTCCTTGCGATCGCGGGCCGTCATTTTCCACCAGCGCGTCAGGCCCATCGCCGCCGCGAAGTAGAGCAGATAATGCCCCAGCACGGGCACAGCGGTCGGCGACATTCGCACGCTCTCGAAGAGATAGCTCTCCATGTGCGAGCTTTCGTCGATGTCGGCGGAAGCGAGCACCGGCGTCGGCCAGCCTTCGAGCCAGAATGCGAACACCCCGACGAGCAGCCCGAAGCCGACCATGCGAAACCGCTTGCCCCACGGGTCATCCGCTTTGGACTTCGCTCCGCTGGTGGCCACGAGAGCCGCCCAGGCAATGGCGAGCGTGGTCAGGAAACCGATGCCGAGCGGCACCCATTCGTCGAGGTGCCCGCCAGCCGCGGCCCAGGGGATCACGCCGAGCCC
>JBGSSZ010000250.1:0-5087 GCA_041736785.1 Limnoglobus sp. | reverse complement strand
CTGTGTCACGTGATTGTAACTTGTGGGTCAGATGCATAGGTTTTGTGCGTCTCACATCGAAGACGTTCCGTCTCCGTCGAGGTGTTGCCATGTATCGTCTCTCCCTGGCGAGTGCTCTTATGACCCTCTCGATCGCGTCTGCCGGCGACATCGGCTTCATCGAGGACTACGCACTCGCCCCAGACCGCGGCACCGCCCTGAAGCAACTCATCCCGGGCACTGAGGACTACTACTACTATCACGCACTGACCGCGCTCAACAGCGAGCAGTACGACGCGGTGCGCGACTTTTTCAAGCCGTGGCACGATCGGTTCGGTCAGACGCCGCGGCTGCAGGAGATTCAGACCCGCCTGCTGCTCGTCACCTACGAGCGCGATCCGAAGACCACGCTGAAGTATCTCCGCTCGCGGCTCGGGGTGCAGTACAACCACGAGCGACAGATCCTCGGCAAGTCGCCCGACCTTCCGACCAAGCTCGACGCCAAGCTCATCAGCCGCAACACGCTCTTCCAGCAGTCGTTTCCGAACTGGGTCAATGCGGACAACTTCGAGAACAGTGCCCTCGACTGGCTGGCGACGAAGAAGCTCGACCTCGCTCAGCGGCGGGCACTGCTCGGGCGGTTGACCCGGCCCGATTTGCCGAATCTCGTCGACCTCGTCGCCGCCGATCTCGAAGCCAAGAACAGCGGCGGCTTCGGCAGCCTGCCCATTCACCGCCTGATGACACTCGCTCAACTCGACGACCTGCTCAAGAAGATTCCCGCGCTGCTGAACCAGACCAACTTTGTGCAGACGTGGCTGGTCAAGCTGCAACCCGGAGCCGACGATGCCTGGCGTCGCGACCCGGCGAAGACTGGGGCCTATCTCGATCGACTGCTGGAGTTTGTCCGCAAGCTCGCTGCGGTGCACAACTCGCTCAAGGCCCATGTGCTCTATCACAAGCTGGCCTTCGACCGCGCTCAGGACCGCTTCGACAAGGCCCTGTTCCTGGAGCACCTCAAGCTGCCTCGGCAGCAGGGCTACATGGCGAAGGCAGCCCTCGAGAGCGACGCGGCCCGTCGCCATCCCGTCGATCTGAATGCCAACTTCAATCAGTTCACGCTGCTGGCTCCGGTGCACAGCGACGAGGCTCTGGTCCGCAGTTACCTGCAGCACTTCTTCGCCAAGGCCGATTCGTGGAAGGAGTATGAGGACCTGATCGAGAGCAATTATCTGAAGCATTTGTTCGCGCAGACGAAGATCGAGCTTGGCCTCGGCGAGCCGGAGAAGTGGGCGAGCGACCTGCCGCCGGCGCTCTTTGCACAGTTGAAGAACCGCATCGACATCGACTTTGCCCCGACGAACAAGTCGCACTTCGACGCGGACGAGGCGGTGACGCTGAGCCTGGCGATCAAGCATGTACCGACGCTGATCGTGAAGGTGTACGAGATCAACGAGTTCAATTTCTACAAGGAGTTCAAGAAGGAGATCGACACGGATGTGAACCTCGACGGGCTGGTGGCGAATTTTGAAGAGACGCACACCTATGCCGAGCCGCCGTTGCGTCGGGTGCCGCGGCAGTTTGCCTTTCCGAAGCTGACCAAGCCGGGCGTTTATGTGGTCGATTTCATCGGCAGCGGCAAGAGCAGCCGGGCCCTGATCCGCAAGGGTCGCCTGAACCCGATCGTCAGCACCGGCCCGCTCGGTCAGGTGGTCCGCGTGGTCGACGAGAAGAACCGGGCCGTTCCCGCGGCGAGCGTCTGGTTCGGCGGTACGGAGTACATGCCGCAGGACGGCAAGGTGATCATTCCGTTCAGCACCGCACCTGGCCGGCAGCCGATCATCCTCCGCCACGGCGACTTCGCCAGCCTCAATCATCTCGACCATCAGCCTGAGAACTATCAACTGGTGGCCGGGATTCACACCGATCGCGAGCAACTGCTGGCGCAGCGTCTGGCGAGTGTCCTCGTGCGGCCGTCGCTCACTTTGAACGGTCAGCCGATCAGCACGCGGCGGCTCGAAGAGGTCAAGCTCCGCATCGTCGGCGTCGACATCGAAGGCATCCAGACCGCCACGGAGGTGCCGGATTTCAAGCTCTTCGAGGACCGCGAAAGCGTCCACGAGTTCCGCGTGCCGCCGCGGTTGCAGACTCTCACTGTCACGCTCTCGGCGAAGGTGCAGAGCCTGACGCTGAACACGAAAGTCGATGTGAGTGCCAGTCACACGGTCAGCCTGAACGGCATCCTGGCGACGGCGAAGATCGACGACGTGCACCTGGCCCGCTTCGACAATAACTATGTGCTCGAACTGCTGGGCCGCACGGGCGAGCCAATCGCGGACCGTCCGCTGACGCTGGTGCTCAAGCACCGCGACTTCCGCAATCCGGTGCACGCGACGCTGAAGACCGACGCCGCGGGTCGGGCGAATCTGGGCGAACTGACCGACATCGCCTGGGTGCAGGTCGACAGTCAGAATTTCGTTTTGCCCGGCGACCGCCATACCTACCGCGGCGTGCTCGACGCCAAAGTCGGCGACAGCGTGCGAGTGCCGTGGCTCGATGGCGAACTGACGCGACTCGCTGCCAGCTTGCTCGAAGTGAACGCCAGCGGCAGCTTCGTCGCCGATCGCTTCGACAAGCTTGCGGTGAAGAATGGACTGCTCGAAATCACCGGTCTGGCTGCCGGGGACTACGACCTCGCGATCAAATCGCAGAACGTCAATGTGCGGCTGCGGATCGTCAATGGCGTGGTGCTCGACAATTATGTGCTGGGCGAGTTGCGGCACCTCGAACTGCCCAAGCTGGCTCCGGTCGGCATCGCTTCGGCCAACGCCGGCGCCGACGACATCACGATCAAGCTGAGTGGTGCGTCGCAGTTCGCCCGGGTGCATGTGATCGCAGCACGCTACCTGCCCGAGTACTCGGCGTTCACTGATCTCGGCCGTGTCCGCGATGCGGCGTTGAGTGGCGTGCATCCCGGCTATGCGGAGAGCGTCTATCTCACGGGCCGGGCCATCGGCGACGAGATGCGCTACATCTTCGACCGCAAGTACCAGAAGAAATACCCCGGCAACATGCTCGATCGCCCGGAGTTGCTGTTGAACCCGTGGGCCGTGCGGAGCACCGAAAGCGGCGAGCAACTCGCCCAGGAAGGCGGCGAGTTCGGAGCCCGCGGCGGTGCGGTCCCGCCATCAGTGGCGGCACCTGCCCATGATCCGATGAGTCGCCCTGCCGCTAGCGGTAAAGCGGCTCGCACGAACTTTGCCAATCTCGATTATCTCGCCGAGACGTCGGTCGTGCTGGCGAACATCGTGCCGGACAAGGACGGCGTCGTGGTGGTCAAGAAAGCCGCTCTCGGCGGGCATCAGTACGTCACCATCGTTGTGGTCGATCCGCTCAGCACCACCGTGCAGCATCTGAGTCTGCCGGAGGAGAAGATCGCCAAGCTCGATCTGCGACTGCTGAACGGGCTCGACCCGATGGGCTACTTCACCCAGCAGAAGACGGTGAGCATCCTCGCGGCGAACAAGGACTTCGTGCTCGCCGATGCGGCAGCGGGGCGTTTCGAGGCCTACGATTCGCTGCCCAAGCTCTTCGCGCTCTACAGCACGCTGCTGAAGGATCCGAAGCTCGCGGAGTTCGCGTTTATCACGACCTGGCCGAAGCTGAAGCCGGAGGAGAAACAGGCACTCTACTCGAAGCACGCCTGCCATGAACTGAGCTTCTTCCTCTTCAAGAAAGACCCCGAGTTCTTCAAGACGACGATCAAGCCGTACCTGGCGAACAAGAAGGACAAGACGTTCCTCGATCAGTGGTTGCCCACTGCGGATGTGAATGCCTACGCGAGCCCGTGGCAACATGGCCGGCTGAATGTCGCCGAGCAGGTGCTGCTGTCGCAGCGGATCAACGGCGAACCCGCACGCACCGCGCGGCATCTGAACGATCTCTACAAACTGCTGCCGCCCAACCTCGATCGCGAGGTGTTCCTGTTCGACAGTTCCCTCGCGGCGTCGGGGATGGACAGCAGCAGCCCGCTGCTGATGCTGAATGCGAAGAATGCCCTTTCAATGGACGATGCATTTAATTTTGACAAGCCGCAGGGTCGAATCCAAGCTCCGGCCGGTGCCGCCGCTGCTCCCAATGCGGAGGCTCCGAGGGGGAATTTAGAACGATTGAAGAAGCAGGATAAAGCCAAGGAGGAACTGAAAGACCGGCAGCGCGAAGGCCGCAGTTTGTTTGGCCAAGAGAAAAAGCTCACTGAGAAACCGCGAGAGGAAGACGAACGCATGTTCTTCGGCAGGTTCGCAGAGGCTGGCAAATCCCCGGCGCAACTCTATCGCCACGTCGTGCCGACGATGGAGTGGGCGGAGAACAATTACTACAAGCTGCCGATCGCCCAGCAGATCGCCAGCCTCGTCAGCGTCAATCCGTTCTGGATCGACTACGCGAAGCACGATGGCAAGTCGCCGTTTCTCTCCAAACATGTCGCCAACGCCAGCCGCAACTTCACTGAGGTGATGCTGGCTCTCGCGGTGACCGATCTGCCGTTCGAGAGTGCCAAGCACGCGACCAAGTTCGACGGCGGCGCGATGACATTCACACCCGGCAGCACGGCGATCGCCTTCCACGAGGAAGTCCGCGCCGTGCCCAAGCCCGAAGGCAACGCCACCATCCTCGTCAATCAGAACTTCTACAAAGCCGACGACCGCTACCGCGACGAGAACGGCGAACGCCATGAAAAGTTCGTGACGGCGGAGTTTGTGATTCACACCGTCTACGGCTGCCAGGTCGTGGTGACGAACCCGACGCCGAGCCGGCAGAAGCTCGCCGTGCTGGTGCAGATTCCCGTCGGCAGCCTGCCGCTCGCCGGCGGCAAAGCCACCCGCACCATCCTGCTCGACCTCGAACCCTACCGCACCCAGACCATCGACTACAGTTTCTACTTCCCGACCCAGGGCGAGTTCAAGCACTTCCCCGTGCAGGTGGCGAAGAACGAAAAGCTCGTGGCCACCGCCGCACCGTTCACGTTCAACGTCGTCAACACGCCGACGAAGCTCGACACCGAAAGCTGGGACTACGTCAGCCAGAACGGCACACCCGAGCAGGTGATC
>JBGSSZ010000237.1:0-1720 GCA_041736785.1 Limnoglobus sp. | reverse complement strand
CTGCGCGTCCCGCTGCGCGGATCGAACATGGCCTTCCGTCGCGACGTGCTGGCGCAGGTGCCGTGGCAGTGTTTCGGTCTGACCGAAGACGCGGAGTACTCCGCGAGACTGCAAGCCGCGGGTATTCGTGTGCGGTTTGAGCCGCAGGCCCAGGCACGCAGTGAATCGCCCGCCAATCTGCAGGTGCTCACGCAGCAGCGCCGGCGCTGGCGGGCGGCGATCCATCCCGGCACACTCATCGACAGCAAGCCGCTCGTGGTCGCTCAACTGCTGCTGACCACGCTCGTCGTTGCAGCGATCGGAGACTATCTCTGGTGGCTCGCTGCGATCTGGGGCATGACGCTGGCGGTCTATCTGCCCGTGCTGGATTTGCGTTCGCTGAGTCTGCTGCCGCGGATTCCGCTGGTGGTGGCCAAGCTGATCGTCGTCACACTCGGTCGCCGCGAATCGACGTGGCAGCGCACGCGGCGCGTGGCGGAAGGCTGAGCTAACCGAACACGACAGCGACGGATGCGAGTAGTATAGAGTCAGCTGCAGCCGGAGTGTTGTGCCAGCAAGCGACAGGCAGGAGCGCGAAGTATCTTATTGGCCATACAATGCCCCTTTCTACTAGGCCGGGGCGCATATATATTCTTTCGACAACTAAAGGACGATTCCTCGATGTCCAAGCTCAAAAAGCAAATCGAACGGACGTTGCTTCCTGGGATGCACATCCCGGAACCGCTTTTTCTGCTGTTCAAGTGGATCGAAGAAAATGGCTACTTTATTGACCGCAACAAACGTCGTTGCGGCTTTCTGCAACCTGCTGACAAGCTCAAAACGGAATGGACTGAAACGCACCGACCGGGTGGAACCTACATCGAGTTTTTCGCTGAAGGAAATGTCGACTTGAAACACTGGTTTGGCCACAAAAGACCGGAAGTGCTGAATCGTGTATGCGTTTTCGCAAACACTGGTGCTGAAGGGTCGATGGCAGCGTTTTGGATTGATGATCACGGCAAGCAGAGAATTGTTCATCTCGGGTCTGGATCCGGCTCATTGCTGGTTTGTGTGCTGGCAGATGATCCGGTCGATTTTTTGCGATTGTTAGCGATTGGCTACGACGAAATCTGTTGGAACGATCAGTATTCGCAACCCCCCAACTCTGGAACCGAATTGTTTGTGCATCCCAATGTCGAGTATCAAGACTGGGTGAAACAAACATTTTCCGTCAGTATTCCGCGGACTGCCTCTGAGATTGTGAAGCATCCATCCGAGATGGGTGATGCCGAGTCACTGGACGATTTCTGTCAGTGGGTCGAAAAAAACCATGGATAACGAATGTAGTTCAACCCGACTCATGGCCGCGATGATTTCCTTCAACTCTTTGCATTCACCAGTTGCCGGGCGCAGCCGGCGGCGCCGATGAAACCGGCATCGGAGCCAAGCTCGGCCACGCAGATCGTCACCCGGCTAGCGGGATACGTCAGTCCGAAACGACTCACATACTCGCGCACTTTCACGATGAAACTCTCCCCGGCCGCACTGACGCCGCCGCCGATGATGATCATCTCGGGATCGACCACTGCCATTGTCGCGGTCACGCCGAGCGCCAGAAAGAACGCGGTGTCATCCACAATCTGCATCGCCAGCGGATCCCCCTGCGCGGCGACGTCGAAGACCTCGCGGGCAGTGAGGCTCGCGCCGTCGTCGTCGCGCAGCTTCTCCCGCAACAGGCTCG
>JBGSSZ010000209.1:0-7917 GCA_041736785.1 Limnoglobus sp. | reverse complement strand
GCACCGACAAGCGCGGCGGAGCCAACGGGGCCCGCATCCGGCTCGCACCGCAGAAAGACTGGGAGGTCAACAAGCCAGCGGATCTCGCCAAGGTGCTCCCCGTGCTGGAGAAGCTGCAGAAGCAATTCAATGACGCCCAAGCTGGGGGCAAGAAGGTCTCGCTCGCGGACCTGATCGTGCTGGGCGGATGTGCCGCCATCGAGAAAGCAGCGAAGAACGCCGGGCAGGAGATCGAAGTGCCGTTCACGCCCGGTCGCACCGACGCGACGCAGGCCATGACCGACGTGGAATCGTTTGAACCGCTGGAGCCCACCAATGACGGCTTCCGCAACTACTTTGGCAAGACCCAGGACCGCCCGGCTGAGGAGCAACTGGTCAACCGCGCTCAGATGCTCACACTGACCGCGCCAGAGATGACAGTCCTCGTAGGTGGTATGCGCGTGCTCGGGACCAACACGGGCCACGCTCAACTCGGCGCGTTCACCAAGCAAAAAGACGCGCTGACCAACGATTTCTTCAAGAACCTGCTCGACATGAACACGCAATGGCAAAAATCCGATGTCTGCGAGCACTTCTTCGAGGGACGTGACGCCAAGAGCGGCGACGTGAAATGGATGGGCAGCCGCGTCGACCTGATCTTCGGCTCCAATTCGCAACTTCGAGCCATCGCGGAAGTCTATGCCAGCGACGACGCCCAGAAAAAGTTTGTGACAGACTTCGTGGCGGCATGGAACAAGGTGATGAACCTCGACCGCTTCGATTTGGCCCCCGCGGAGCGAGTCAGCCGTCGCTAGAGTCTTGTCTTGCTAGCCGGACGCGCAAGTGATGGAGTAAGTTTGCTGACTTGCTCCGTCGCTCGCGCGTCCGGCTACCATAACGAATGCATGCTCGAATCTGCTCTCACCTCCTGGCCGTTTGATCCGTGGCTGCTGGCGAGCCTCGTGCTGGCGGCGTGGATCTACCTCCGCGGCTGGCGCGTCTACCACCGTCGCGACCCCTCACGCTGGCCCGTGGCGAAGCTCATTCTCTTCGCCAGTACACTGCTGACGATCTATGTTTCGCTGGCCTCGCCGATTGAGCCGTTCGCGTCGCTCCTGCTCTGGGCACACATGGTACAGCATCTTCTGCTGACGATGCTGGCACCCCCTTTGTTCTGGCTGGCAGCACCGCTGCTGCCGATGATCCGCGGTCTTCCAGCACCAATCCGCACATACTGGATCGCGCCGCTCTTCCGCGTGCACTGGCTGCGGAAGCTCTTCGCGACGCTCACGCATCCGATCGTGGCCATGCTGCTCTTCATCCTCGCCACCTGGCTGTGGCATGTGCCGCAACTGTACGAGCTGGCTCTGCGATCCCAGAACTGGCACTATCTGCAACACATCTGCTTCCTCACGGCAGGGCTGCTGTTCTGGTATCCGGTGGTGCGGCCCTATCCATTTCAGCCGCAGTGGCCGCTGTGGCTGCTCTTTCCGATGCTGCTGATCGCCGATGTCTCAAACACGGTGCTGTCAGCCCTGCTGACGTTTTCCGACCGTGTGATTTATCCGCACTACGAGCAGGTCCCACGGCTTGGCTTCAGCGCCCTCGACGATCAGGCGGCGGCCGGCGTGCTGATGTGGGTGCCAGGCTCGATTGCGTTTCTCGTGCCACTCTCTGCGATCGGCTTGCGCTTTCTGTTCGGCACACCGGCGCTCCCGCGAAGTCGGAGTGTCCCGAAGAACACACGCATCGCTCTGCCGCTCGCGGAGACGCACTTCGACCTGCTCCGCGTCCCGATCGCGGGATCGTTTTTGAAATGGAAGCACTCCCGCATCGCACTGCAGTTGCCGCTCTTCATGCTCGCGATCCTCGTCGCCGTCGACGGGTTCTCGGGGTCCCGCATCGCACCCATGAACCTTGCCGGAGTGCTGCCGTGGATCCACTGGCGCGGGTTGCTCATCATCACTCTGCTCGTTGCGGGCAACTTCTTCTGCACCGACTGCCCGTTCACGCTGCCACGGGCACTGGCTTCCCGCTGGCTGCCTGTGGGTCGCGCCTGGCCGCGACGGCTGCGCTCGAAGTGGCTCGCAATGACGCTCCTTGTGGGCTTCTTCACGGCCTATGAAGCGCTGGCACTCTGGGATCGCCCGTGGCTGACCGCGGCGATCATCGTCGGCTACTTTGCAGCCGCGTTCGCCGTCGATGCAGTCTTCCGCGGTGCCAGCTTCTGCAAATATGTCTGCCCCATCGGTCAGTTCAACTTCGTGCAGTCGTTGGCGTCGCCGCTGGAAGTGCAGGCCCGCGACGAAAAAGTCTGCAGCACCTGCATGACCAAAGATTGCCTCAAGGCCTGCGGCACCAGCCTGAACGTGCCAAAGAAGCAGAGCAATATGGACTGCACCTTCTGCCTCGACTGCGTGCATGCCTGCCCGCACGACAATCTGGGTATCGTCGCCCGTCGCACGGCACCTGCGATGCGGCTCGACCTTGCGGCATTGATCGCCGTGCTCGCGTTCGCAGCCTTCGCCAACGCCGCGGGCATGGTCGGTCCCGTGCTCGACGCGCAAGTGACCGTTCAGAAATCGCTGGGCCTGGCCTCGCTGCTGCCGGTCGTGATCGGTTTCAATTTGGTGGCGATGGTGCTGCTGCCGGGGATCGTGGTTTACCTGGCCCGACGGTCACCGCGAGCCGTGTTGACGCTCGTGCCGATCGGTTTTGCCATGTGGCTCGCACACTACGGCTTTCACCTGGCCACCAGCTACGAAACTGCCTGGCCAGTGATGCAGCAGTTCCTCGGTGTCGGCACACCCGCGTGGCAGTGCAGTTGCTGCTGCGATGTCGGTTCGTGGCTGCTGAAAACCGAGATCATCATCCTCGATGTCGGTCTGCTGGCGTCACTCTACGTGGCGCATCGCACGACCAGCACGCTCCGGGAACTGTTCCCCTGGCTCGTGCTGGTCCTCGTGCTCTTCGGCCTCGGCCTGTGGATCGTGCATCAGCCCATGGACATGCGCGGCACGATGACCTGAGCACGCTACTTCTCGTCCCAGGCGAAGACGCGGTTCCAATCGTTCTTCATGCTGATGACGGGCCAGCCATTTTTCTTGGCGTCGTCGTAGAGAGCCTGCGTGAATGCTCCGACTTTGGTCTCGGGCAGGCCCTGTGCGGGGCCGTAGGCGTATTCGCGTTTATCGTCGTCGTGCAGCACGAGCAAGCCGAGCCGGGCACCGCGGCCGCCGGTGGTGTACTCGAGCATTTGCTTGTCACCTTCGGTGTTGCCGAAGGCGATGGTGGGTCGGCGACCGAGGAAGAGCGAGATGTCCTCCGCCTTGCCGGCGTAGTTGTTGTTCAGCAGCAGCTTCGGATCGAGCATGATGGCATTGCCGGTCCTGGTCGTGTCGAACCGCGTCTTGACTGCGGTGCCGATAATCTGCTCCGGGGGGATGCCGTAGGCCTGCTGGGCGAACGCCCGCACAAACGGCTGCGTGCCGCCGGTGACGATGTAGGTTCTGAACCCGTTGGCCCGCAGATACTGCATCACCTCCAGCATGGGCTGATACGCCAGTTCGGTGTACGGTCGCTTCCAACGATGATCGCGTGCTTTTGCAATCCAATCCTTGGTGATTTTGTCGAACTCCTCATCCGTGACGCCCGTGTGTGTGACGGCGATGATTTTCATGAGTTCATCCTTGCTTATCTTCGCCATCGCGGCCTTGTCGCCTTCGAGGACCGCCTTGAACGGTGCCTGATCTTTCCATTCCGGATGCATCGGCGCGAGTGCGACGACGCGATCGAGCGAGAAGACCACTTCCGTGTACATCGGATGTTCGACCCAGGTGGTGCCGTCCTCGTCGAAGGTCGCGAAACGCTCGCCCGGCGGTACGAAGTTCGGGCTCGCCTTGTCGGTCGTGGTTTTAACCAATTCGAGAATGGCTTTCTTCGCCGCGCCATCATTCCACGCGGGCAGCGGATCGCTTTGCGCGCTGGCGGCACCCGTGATGAGGACACTTAGACAGAATCCGAGGAGTGAAGCTCGCATCAATTTGCTCCAGTATGGGGTTGGGGGAGTGGGATAGTTCGGACGCCGAGGGCGAGCATGATCCAAGCCCAGCCGGCGAAGATGAGATCGATGCCGACGAAGGTGCCGATCACCCAAAGTGCTGCTTCGGGGAGCTGCCGCCAGACCATCACACCGAGCACGAGAGTGACGATACCGCTGAGGAGCGTCCAGCCCCAGCCGGCGAAGCGCGTGCTGAACGCCGCGGCGATGCGGGCCACACCGACCGCGACAAAGAGCATCGCCAGAAAGAGCGTGAAGCCCGACGCGCTGACCAGTGGCCGCTCGATGAAGATCACGCCTGCAAAGAAGTAGAGCACACCGCAGAGCAGCGAGATGACCGCACCGCCCCAGCCGCGGGCGAAGAACGCTCCGGCGATCTGACCGCCTGCTGCGATCAGCATCAGCACGCCGAAGATCTCGACCGTCGCGACCGTGGCCACGACCGGATAGATCACAGCAAATGTGCCCACGACGGCGAGCAGGATGCCCCAGAGGAGAATCCAGAACCAGGCACCTTGCAGGCGACGGAGTTCAGACTCAAGGCCCGAGCGGAAAAAGGGGAAACCAGTCTGCATGATGTCGCTCCGTGGGGTGGAGCGATTCTATTCCACGTCGCGACCAGCGTCACTTCATGACTTGCTTCTTCACGTCGTCGTTCCACGGATAGATCACCGGGCGATCGGGCATCTGCGCTTCGTAGCCCGGCGAGCGCGGTAGACCGGCGATGCGATAGATGCCATCGCTGAGCTTCACCAGCGGGAGCAGGTAGCTCCCTGCGGGCGGTGTGCGGCTTTCGCCAGCCACGGGTAGTGGCGTCGCCGACGAACCCAGATTCTTCACTTCGATCGTGCCCGTGAGCGTGTCGCCATGGATCGATTCCTTCACGGTCACCATGCCCAGCGGGATGCCGTCGGGGCCGACTGTGACGTCGGCGATGACCCAGTGCGTTGCGGCGGCCAGCTGAGCCCGCGACACGATCTGCACGGAGCCTTTCTGACTCACGGCGTAGGCCAGCCAGCCGAGCCAGCCGAAGAAGAGCAGCGCCGCCACGATCAGCCGGGCACGGGCGAAGATCATCGCGTCACCTCGCCCGGCGAATACGCAGACGTGTCGAAGTCGTAGCTCTCGCTGAGAAGCTGCATGAGGTCGAAGACTTCGTGGAAGTCAGTCGGGTCGTCGCTGTCGCTGCGGGCGAGACGCTCGGCATTGATGAGCCGGAAGACAATTTCACCGAAGTCGTCGGTCGTGGTGATCCCCCAGCGGCGGAACACCACCGGGGCCATCAGACCGAACTCGCGCACGGCGAGTTCGCAGCCGCAGCGGAGGAGCTCTTCCCCGCTGACGTGCGGGTCCGCCTCTTCGTCGAGGAGCGGGTCGCAGGTGCGGTCGAGCCGTTCCTGCGTATAGGTCACGGCCTCACAGACGAACTCGTACGCCTCGTAGGCATAGCGATGATCGGCGCGGGCCAGATCGAACAGTACACTTTCCAAGCGTCCGCCTCCATGCAATCGTCAGGAAAAGTCTTCAGCCGGCTCACGGGGCGGTGGCCCTTTCGACGGCATCCGACTCAGCACATCCGCCATCGGCACCGGCAACCGCCGGCCGTCTTCAAACTCGATCAGCACGCGGCGGGCGAGGATCTCCTGCGCCAGCACGCGGCCCGGACCCGTCTTCGTCACCACGCGGCTACCGATCGGCGGCAACTCCGCGAGGTGCTCATCGTACACGTCCTGCTCGAATCGCAAACAGCACTTCAACCGTCCGCAGCGACCGGAGATCTTGTTCGGGTCGAGCGTCGCCTTCTGGATCTTGGCCATGCGCATGCTCACCGGCGGCATGACGGCCATGTGCGTGTTGCAGCAGACCGGTTTGCCACAGTCGCCGTAGTCGGCGAGCAGCTTGGCCTCATCGCGCACACCGATCTGCCGCAGCTCGATGCGGCTCTTGAACTCGCGGGCCATACTCTTCACCAGCTCGCGGAAGTCGACGCGACCCTCTGCGAGGAAGTAGAACACTACGCGCTCGCCGCCGAACAGACGCTCGACCTCCACAAGCTGCATCGGTAGGTGATGCTGACGGATCAGGTCGACGGCCATCTCGAAGCCGCGGCCCTTCTGATCCAAGGCGATCTCATCCTGCTTGCGGCAGTCCTCGTCGGTCATGCGGCGGAGGATTTCCCCGCGGGTCGGGTCGGGCAACGCGGCTGCAGCCTGCGGCGTCGCCGGGCAGAGCACATCCCCTACCTCGTGGCCGCGCTCCGTGACGATCACCGCGCGATCGCCGCGATCGACCTTCACAAACCGGGCCAGCGCGAAGATGCCGAGCATCCGCATCGCGCCGTGACGCACGATGTAGCTCGTCGGGGCCGGAGTTGGTGTGGGTTCATCCATCTGGGAGCCTATCATGCCGGAATTCCATCAGACATGCAACTCAACAACGTCCCGATCTTGGAGAATGTGATCGCGACCGACGGTCTGCCCATCGAACGCGGCCGAGCCCCAGACGCGGGCGCTCTTGAGCTTCTCCTCGAAATCGTTGTGCACGCGGCCCGCGAACTCGGCGACGCACGCACCGAGCGGCACCGTGAACGGTGCAGTCATGTCCGCCGGTTTTCCGGGCAGCTTGGAGTAGATGCGGATCACGCCGAGCAGATCGAAGATCGCCTGCCGCAGCTCATCCAGGCCATCGCCGCGTTCGGCACTGATGATGTGCATCGGATACGCCGAGCCCATCGCCTCCTTCGCCATCTCCAGGCGGATGTCCGCGGCTTCATCGTCCACCTTGCTGCAGACCAGCAGCGTTGGCAGGGCATAGATCGTCGGATCATCGTCGGTCGCGGTGCCAGGCGGAACCAGAATCCTCCGTGCCTGCTTGAGTCGATCGAGTGTGGCCTGCGTTGCCGCGGGGCCGTCGTCGTCGCTGAGATCCAGAAACAGCACCGCGGCATCAGCACCACGCGTGATGTCGGTGATGAATGTCTCGTACGCGTCCGCTGTGATCGGCGGCAGGTCGACGAGTTGCACTCGCACGTCGAGCACATCCATCATGCCGGGGATCGGCTCGCGGGTCGTGAACGGATACGGTGCGACCGTCGGCGTCGCCTTCGTGAGCTTCGAGAGAAGTGTCGACTTTCCCGCGTTCGGCGGCCCGAGCAGCACCACCTGCCCGGCCCCCTGCTTTTGAAGCTTGAACGTGCCCGGGGCCGCCTTCTTCGGCCCGCTCTTCGCCGTTTCGATTTCGTCGGTGAGTTCGCTGATGGTGGTCTTGAGGATCGCCTGGACTTTCTCGCTGGCTTTGTGCTTGGGCAGGATCACCCACATCTCGCGCAGAGCTGCGAGCTTCTCCTCCGGCGTCTTCCCCTTCTTGTAGCGCGCCTCCGCTTCGTGATACTGCGGCGGCAAATTCACAGCCATCAATCCACTCCTTCAGTCGTTGACGATCGCTCCGCCGCGGATGGTCGCGAGCTTTTTCAGTATTTCAGGATCGGTGTTGTAGCGGAAGAGTTTCACGGAGCCGTCGCAGAAGGCGAAGTAGCTGCCGTCGCTGAAGCTGCCACCAAACTGCCCGCCGACCGACGCGAGAATGGGTGGCCCATCGACGATGCCGCGAACCGTGCCCGGCCCGCCGCGGATCCACGGGCCGAGATTCATCACCGTCTGCCCGAAGAGAAACGTCTGGCTCACACCATCGTGTTGTGCGATCAATGCCAGCGGAGTTGCGGCGTCGTAGCGGAACGCTCCGGCATTCGGTGAGAGCGGTTCCTCGAGCGGCAGCGTCGCGGCATCCGCACCCAGCCCGGCGATCCCCACATACATCGTCGGGGCCGGCTCCCCTGCTTTCACCGGCGACCGCGCACCCGGACACAGCAGCGTCCGCAA
>JBGSSZ010000524.1:0-2632 GCA_041736785.1 Limnoglobus sp. | reverse complement strand
GACGGGATGAACGAGAGCACGACGTGATCGCCGGGCTTGACGTCCTCGACGCCCTCACCCACCTCGGTGACGATGCCGGCGCCCTCGTGGCCGCCGAGTACGGGGAAGCCGAACATCGGGATGCCGCCGGTCACCAGGTGGTGGTCGGAGTGGCACATGCCCGACGCTTCCATCTGGACCTTGACCTCGCCCTTTTGCGGGTCGCCGATCTCGATTTCCTCGATCGACCACGGCTGGTTGAACTCCCAGATGAGAGCGCCTTTTGTCTTCACTACGAACCTCCACTTGCGGAACCGGATGGTCAATCAAGGACAAGCTAGAACGTGTTCTTGTTCTGGGACACCATTATGACCTGCATCACCCTCGGGCCATTCGGCGGGGGAGGGTTTCTTGACAGGCGTCGAGCCGATCACCAGATCGGGACGGGAGCCTCGCCCAAGGGGTAGTAGCCGGGCAGCTTCTCGCCGGCCAGGCTGCGCTCGATGCGCTCCTGCATGCCCTTGGACAGCTTCCCCTCCTGCATCAGCTTCAGATACAGCTTCTGGACGTGACCGAAGTCGAAGAAGTCGCGCTGCCACTCGATCTTCCCGTCGGAATCGAGCCGGAACCAGCTGCCGCCGATGCCGTAGATCTCCGACTGGTTTCCGTCGCCGTCGGTGGCCACCTGCTTCCAGAATCCGACGACCTCGCCGATCTTGTCGTCGATGATCACCTTCTGATACGGATAGCTCCAGCCGTCCAGGCCGAACATCTCGAATCCCAAGGCGATGTCGCGAATCTCGTCGATACCGACGCACATCACGTCTTCTTTCGGGCCGATGTTCCAGCCGTAGGTGGCGTCGTCGGTGTAGAAGTCGGCCAGGCCTTTCCAATCACCCTTGGCCTCGGCCACGCGATTGGCCTCCAGCCACCGTTCGACGAAATCTTCCAGCACTTCGCGGGGCAACGACGGCATTGTCAGTCCTTCTCTTTGGTAGTGATGGATAGTGCTCGGGTGGGACACATTTCGACGGCAAGCTCGATCTGGGCTCGCACGTCGTCGGGTGGTTCGGAATCGAGGATCTCGACCGGGCCGCGCTTGGGGACCCGGAAGTAGTCGGGTGCATCCAGCTCGCACATGGCGTGGCCCTGGCACAGGTCCAGGTCGATTTCGATGCGGTAGCTGCCCATCGTTGGCTCCTAGGAGGTGCGCTTGCGGTAGCGGACGCGGGCCGGGCGGGCCAGCTGGACGACCATCTTGGTGTGGTCGTTCCGGTAGCTCTCCGGAGGCTGCGCCATCTCGAACTCGTACTCCCGCAACAGAACCGAGAAGATGGCCTTGATCTGCATCTGCGCGAATGCCGCACCGACGCAGCGGTGCCGGCCGGCCCCGAACGGTATCCAGGTCCAGCGGTGGATGACGTCCTCTTCGCGCGGCTTGTCATAGCGGCTCGGGTCGAACGCATCGGGGTTCGGGAAGTCCTCGGCGATGCGGTTGGAGATGGCCGGGGAGGCCGCGACGAGCTCACCCTTGTGGATCGGATATCCCTCGACCTGGAACTCGCCCTGGGCCACCCGCATGAGGATGATCAGCGGCGGATGAAGGCGCAGGGTCTCTTTGAGCACATTCTCCAGCTTCGGGATCTGGCGCAGCGCATGGAAACTGACCTCTTGTCCGTCGGCGTAGAGGTCATCGAGCTCCTGCTGTACCGCTGCGTATGCGTCGGGGTGCCGGAGAAGTTCGATCAGCGTCCAGCTGGAGGTGCCGGAACTGGTGTGGTGCCCTGCGAACATCAGCGAGATGAACATGCCGGTGATCTCGTTGGCCGAGAACTGCGCGTTGCCGTCGGCGTCCTTGATGGAGACCAGCACGTCGAGCAGGTCGCGGTCGCTCTTGTCCTTGGGCGGGTTGGCGATTCGCAGGTTCATCACATCCTGCACCAGCTCGACCAGCCCGAGTCGGGCCTCGTCGCGGATGCGGAAACTCTCGATCGGTAGGTAGGGGTCGACGTAGCACAGCGGGTCGGTGCCGCGCTCGAGCAGGTGGTAGTAGTTGGCGAACCGCGAGTCGAGCTGATTGCGGAACTTGTTGCCGATCAGGCACGCAGTCGAGGTGTAGATGGTCAGCTCGGCGAAGAACTCGAGCAGGTCGATTTCGCCGCTGTCACCCCAGTTCTCGATCATCTTGCGGACTTCCCGCTCGATGGTCGTGGCGTGCCCCTTCATGTGATCACCACGCAGCGCGGTGTTGTGCAGCATCTCGGAGCGACGTTCCGGGCTGGCGTCGAACACCACGCCCTCGCCGAAGATGGGTGTCATGAACGGGTACGCCTCGGCCTGGTCCAGGTCCTCGTCGGCGGACCGGAAGAAGAACTCGTTGGCCTCGGCGCCGGTCAGCAGAATGACCTTCTTGCCGGCCAACTGGAACCAGCCGACGTCCCCGCACTCCTCGCGGATCCGCTTCATCAGGCCGATCGGGTCGGTGCGGAACTCCTCGAGGTGGCCGTGTTCCGCCTCGCCGCCAGAGACGCGCGGGACTTCTTGAACGGAGCTGCTGGTCACGATTCCTCCGGGTACTTCAGTTGTTGACGTTCCTTGGGCGCGTCGGACAACGGCGCCTCCGGCTGGACTTCCATCGACACGATGAACCCGC